>JAISDK010000142.1 GCA_031264875.1 Prevotellaceae bacterium | reverse complement strand
CAGACGCAGCAATAATGTACTCTTCCAATTCTACAGAGCTTATTATGTTATCGTCTTTGTCGCCATTCAATTCATCATCCATGTTGCAACTTTGCATCATGAACCCCAGGGAAATTATTCCCATCAAAAGAACTGCTATACTGTAAACAATTCTACCTTTTTTTTTAAATCTTTTCATTTTAATTTGGAGTTTAAATGTCCGCTTCCTTTTAAGCAGACTTAAATTAATATTCGTTTTTAAAATGATTCTACTGTCCTCTTTCAACCAAAATTTACTAACCAATTTGTTTTCCGGTTTTGGCGGGCTGGCTTACCAGAACAGAGATTATGCCATTATCCTCATTTACGGAGGCGCGAAGGTTTTCGGAACAATATCCAAAAACTTCTCGCGCCATGTTTGTGCTGTTTTAAAAGGTTTGGTATCCGTTTCGCTATCCTTATCGGAATCGTATAATATTTCCTCAATCCCGTTCGGCTTTGTCATTTCGTTTTTTATTGCGCCGACATGGGAGAGTACTTTAATTTCTTTATCTAAAGGCATACAGATGGACGAGGAAAGCTGGAAATGTTGCGTCCTGTTAACAAGAAAACGACAGAATACGGGAGACATAACAAACACACAAAACAAAATACAAACAATCAAATCGTTTATCCCTGTCTTCCTTACTTTTGTTACTTTTATTTGTTCTATCATTTCCATTTTATTGTATAAATACATTTAGCCTTACATTAATATAAACGATTGAACAGGAAAAAATACGACAAACTTTTTTCATTTTTTGAAAATTTTTCTAAAATATTCTAATGTTCGATATATATAAGTCTCTATAGTTCGTGGAGAAAGTCCTGTTTGTTCGGCAAGTTCTTTTATCGAATAATCTTCTATATGATAGAGAAAAAAAACATTTTTACCCCGTTTACTTAATTTATTGGGGGTATTTATTATATACTCAACCAGATCTTTGTCTTCGTATTTTTGTTCCATATCTATTGGTATTGCCAATAATTCGAGCTCAGGTATATCCTTAAAAATATGATGCTTCCTGTTCAATCTTCTGTAATAGTCAATACATGCATTATGCAGAAACGTCCGCAAAATACGTTTCAATTTATCAGGGCGCTCTAATTTTAACTTGCATTGTTCCAGCCAGCCTTGCGATTCCATAAGTTTCAGAAAAACTTCATTAACAATATCCTCGGCATCGGCTTCGGAAACAGTCCTTTTTGCAATACATAAAAGATAATTGTAGTATTTCCTGTATAATTCATCTATCAGTTCAATGTTTTCCATAATATTATATAAAATTAAAAATTTAAAGATTCAGCATTCGTCCGGCTCCGGAACGGTTTTCTCCTTTTGACTGTCCTCTATCAGCCGCTGCATTTCATTTCTAATGGCATTGACAGTAGAAGAAGGAATTTTAATTTCCTTCTCAAGTATTTGCTGCGCCAGTTTAAGCGCCTCTTCGTTGCGGTTTGTTTCCCTGTACAGGAGAACCAGCTGATACAAAGGCATAAAACGGTTGGGACACATGGACGAGGCGAGCCTGAAATGCTTTTCCGCTTCGTCGTATCTGCCCAATTCCCTGTAATTGTCGGCAAGCAGCATCTGCACATCCATATCATTGTAATACTTAAGGCATAAACCGAAAACCGAGAGGCTTTTTTCATACTCTTTCACTTCGTGCAGTTCGGCGGCATGATTATACAGGAAAAGTCCGTTTCTGCCGAGATATGCGTACAGTTTATCATATTCGGGCAATACCTGCAGTGTTTTTCCCGCCAGCGACTGATGTGCGATTGTGTTCCATTTCGTCTCCGCTTTTGTCAGGATGATGCCGGCGAATAAAAGACCGGCAGCAAATACAAAGGTCAATACTTTTGCAGTATAGACCTTAGTTCGTGATGATATTTCCGTAGCCGGACAGATGAGAGTAATATTGAGGAAAAGCATAATCCAGCTAAAGGGATATTTAAACGGATAGGAAAAACACGAAAATACCGCAAGCGACAAAAGACTAAGCATGGCAATAAATTTCGTACGCCCGGGCTTGCGGCGATAAGCGCATACGGTAAACAATACCAGCAAGGCAGGAACGCCAAACCCAATGACGCCATGCTCGGACAGGACTAAAAGATACTCGTTGAACGGATGCAGCACATTGTCGGCTAATGCGGAGTACCGGCTATCGGGATGGGTCTCGAAATATTCCGCCTGATACAGCATGTATTTGGCATTAAAAGAGCCGTATCCGTGTCCGGCAAGCGGTTTATCCTTTATCATATTCCACGCAGTCTGCCAAATCAGCAGGCGTCCGTCTGCCGAATCCCTTTTCAGGAAGTAGAGACCCGTCATTCCTGCAATTGCTATGCATACAAGCGTGATTTTTATTCCTTTCCTTATTTTCAATCCCGAATATCTGCTGAACAGAAAACATACGGAAACGACAGCGCAGGCTGCAACAGCCGCCCGTGAGCCGGACAGTACCGCTGCAGTGAATATGATGAAAGCAATACCTGCCGAAATATACCTGACCGTTCGAGGGGATTTCCTGAAAAACCGGAAA
>JAISDK010000138.1 GCA_031264875.1 Prevotellaceae bacterium | reverse complement strand
TTAAAATTATGGCAGATGTTGCAGCAAAAGTTAAGTCAATAATTGTTGAAAAACTGGCGGTTGACGAAAACGAAGTAACTCCTACAGCAAGTTTCACGAATGATTTAGGCGCTGATTCTTTGGACATTGTTGAATTGATTATGGAATTTGAAAAAGAATTTGGAGTATCTATTCCTGATGAGGATGCGGAAAAAATTGTTACAGTAGGTGATGCAGTCGCCTACATCGAAGGTCAAATTGCTTAACAGGAATACAGAAATCACAAGTGCAATTTAAAACAGACTGGTATTTTTATGTATAAAAGAGTAGTCATTACAGGCATAGGGGCTATAACCCCATTGGGAAACAACATTAAGGAGTTTTCGGATAATCTATTTGCCGGGAAAAGTGGAGCGGCTCCTATCACTCATTTTGATACCACAAAATTCAAAACCAAATTCGCTTGTGAAGTAAAAGGTTTTGATGTTGCAGATTATCCCGATATTTTCGACCGCAAGGAAGTGCGAAAACACGACAGGTATTCGCTCTTTGCAATGGTCGCCTCGCAAGAAGCCGTTATTGATTCCGGGCTGGATTTTAAGTCGATAGATCCAAATTCGGCAGGAGTTATATGGGCTTCGGGTATCGGAGGAATCGGAACATTCTTTGAGGAAGTTAAGGGCTATGTACTGGGTGACGGAACACCAAGATTTAGCCCTTTTTTCGTTCCCAAGATGATTTCCGACATTGCTGCCGGTCATATCTCTATCCGGCACGGATTGAGAGGACCCAATTATGCCACCGTGTCTGCCTGCGCATCTTCAAACAATGCCATTATAGACGCATTCAACCTCATCCGTATGGGTAAGGTAAACATAATGGTAACAGGAGGTTCGGAAGCAGCTATCAATGAAGCGGGAATCGGAGGCTTTAATGCATCACAGGCTTTATCTACACGTAATGAACATTACCTCACCGCCTCGCGTCCATTCGATAAAACCCGCGACGGTTTTGTGATGGGCGAAGGAGCAGGAGGACTTATTCTTGAGGAATATGAACATGCAAAAGTCCGCGGAGCGAAAATCTATGCCGAGATAATCGGCGGAGGAATGTCGGGCGATGCATATCACATGACAGCTCCCCATCCCGAAGGTTTGGGCGCTATCGCAGTGATGGAACAGGCGATAAAGGATGCGGGACTGTCGCCGGAAAAAATCGACTACATTAACGTTCATGGAACTTCGACCCCTCTGGGAGACATTGCCGAGCTGAACGCCGTAAAAAAAGTTTTCGGCGAACAGGCCTACAGCATGAGTATCAGTTCAACAAAGTCGATGACAGGGCATCTTTTGGGTGCGGCTGGAGCAGTGGAAACTATCGTCTGCCTGCTGGCTATGCAAAAGAATGCTGTTCCGCCTACTATTAATTTCCAGGAAAAAGATGAACAGATTGACTATAAACTCAATCTCACGTTGAATCAGGCTCAGGAAAAGGAAATTAAGGTAGCGTTGAATAATGTCTTCGGTTTTGGAGGACATAATGCATCGGTTTTACTGAAAAAAATATAGAGTATGAGTTTTTCCGGAATTCGCCGCAAGTTGAGTTTCTTGTTATCGAAAGATAAAGAATTCCGTAAGGAACTGAGACAGTTACTGGGAACTCTGCCCTGCAATGTAAAGTATTACAAATGCGCGTTTACTCACCGTTCTGCCGCAGGAGGTAAAAAAACCGGTCATAACGAGCGCATGGAATATTTGGGTGATGCCATGCTTGGAGCTATTGTTGCCGACTATTTGTACGAAAAGTATCCCATGCACGAAGAAGGACGCTTGACTAAAATGAGGTCGAAACTGGTGAACAGGGTTACTTTGCTGAATGTGGGTAAGACAATGAATCTCGACAGATTCCTTGTATCACAGGCTAATGTCGGCATCGAAGGCAAGTTTATACTGAGTAATATGGTTGAAGCTCTTGTCGGAGCCGTTTATCTTGATCTGGGATATGAATATGCAAAATGTTTCGTGGTGAATGTTTTGCTCAAAGATTTGTTGAACAGCGATATCGAAAATATTGAATACGATTTCAAGAGTAAAATTCTGGAATGGGGACAGAAGCATAAACAGGAAATATCGTTTGTTTCCCAGCAAAATACCGACAGGGAATCCATTCCCGTGTTTTCTTCGGATATATTGATAGACGGAGTGGTGGCCGGCAAGGGAATAGGCCACACGAAAAAGGAGTCGGAACAGAATGCGGCAAAGGATGTCTGGAAAAAATGGGAAAACTCTGATGATAAAATTTACGTTAACTAATTGAAATAAAATCATAGTGATACAGAGATTGCAAAATAATATCCGCTCATCGAAAACAGTACGCTGGGCGGTTTTGTTATGTCTTGCCATTCCGATGTTCGGCTCGTATTTTTTCGATGACATTTTTTCGATGGTAAGCCAGATTTTCAATAATCCCGAATTGCTTGAGCTTAACTGGGATTCCGAAGACTATGGATTCTATGGCGGCGCATATTCGTCGCTGTGCGTATTCGGAGGGCTGATTATCTGCGGAATGTTGCTCGACAAATGGGGCGTCCGCTTTACGGGTACCCTGTTCGTGACACTGATGGTAGCCGGTTCGGTAATTGTGACATACGCCGTATCGCCTGCATTTCCGGGAAGTATTGCAGCCGGTTTTGCAGGGAACACGCTGGGATTCGAAAAACCGTCTCTGGCAATGGCTTATGCCGGTTGCGCACTGTTTGGACTCGGCAGCGAAATTGCCGGCGTTGCAGTGACGAAATCTATTGCCAAATGGTTTAAAGGCAAAGAAATGGCTTTGGCAATGGGATTGCAGCTGGCACTGGCGCGTCTCGGAACGGCGGTAGCCCTGTTGCTGGCGCCAATGATAATCGCGGCAAAGCAAAATACGTATATTCCACTTTCGGAATCGAATAACATGCCGGAAATCGGACTGTTTTTGATGGCTGTAGGTTTTGTGACGTGGTTTGTATTTATTTCGTTCGACAAAAAGGCGGACAGACAGACTGCCGCTGCCAATGTGAACAGCGAAAATGATGAAGACAGGTTCAAATTCTCCGATATAGGCAAAATACTTACAAACAGGCATTTTATACTGATCTCGCTTTTGTGCGTGTTTTTTTACTGCTGTGTCAATTCCTTCAAGCGATTTGCTGCGGCAATACTCGAACCGCGATTTGGCGAAGTCGCTGTTTCTTTGTTTGGTGTTGAGTTTAAAACATCGTCGATAATGATGATACTGCTTCCGATATTTACCATTGTCTTTACGCCGCTGTTCGGTTCGACTATGGACCGTAAGGGAAAGGCGACCAAATGGCTGATGGTTGGTTCGGTTGTTGTTCTTCTTGCACATCTTATAATTGCCTTTGCTCCGCGTGTTCAGGTATTCGGATTTGTCGGGCTTTCGCTACTGGGCGTGGGATACTCTCTTGTTCCGGCTGCAATGTGGCCTGCCGTGACCAAAATAATTCCCGAAAGTAAGCTGGGTACAGCCTATTCGCTTATTTTCTGGATTCAGAATATCGGTCTGATGCTGATTCCTGTAGTAATAGGTAAAATATTGAAAACCATGGAATCGCTGACAGGCGTAATATTTGCTGAACTGGTTTTTATTGCTTTGGCAGGCGTAGCAATTGTTATTTCATTTATCTTGAAAAAATCATCACAAACTCATCCCGAACTGAAACTGGATGAACCGAATAAGGAGATGTGAATTATATAGATATAAAACGTTATCCGGGTTATGAGTTCTGAAATTAAAAGATTTATACAATATGACGATGAAGTTGCCACACCCTATTCCATATCAGGGAAGTAAACGCAATTTGGCGGATAAAATACTGTGTTTTTTTCCTGCCAGACTCGACAGATTGATAGAACCGTTTGCCGGTTCTGCCGCGATTTCTATTGCCTCTGCTTTCTATTTTAAAGTAAACCGTTTTGTCCTTAATGATATAAATAAGCCTTTAACAGACCTTTGGGATACTATTATCAATAATCCGATGTACATTATCGGTCAATATAACGATATTTGGCAGGGTCAGCATGGAAACGAAGAAGAATACTATTACGAAATTCGTGATAAATTCAACGAAACTCAACAGCCTGAATATTTGCTTTTTCTTTTGGCAAAATGCGTGAAAGCGGCAGTAAGGTACAATGCGCAGGGCTATTTCAATCAAAGCCCCGATAAAAGGCGACTGGGACGAAACCCGGAAATGATGCGGGACGATATAATTGGCGTTTCCCAACTTCTTAAAGGAAAAACGGAGGTTTTTTCAACCGACTATTCGTATATTCTTGAGAGCGCTACAACTGACGATTTGATTTACATGGATCCGCCTTATTAGGGAACAGGGCAAAACGGCGGGTTTAACTATGCCGGGAACATTGATTTTGATGATTTTGTAATATCCCTGTACAAACTTAATCAAAGAAATATCCCGTATATTTTGAGTTACGATGGCAGAACTGGTGATAAAACTTTTGGCAAACCATTGCCGGACGCATTAAACTTGACGAAAATAGAAATCAATGCAGGACGTTCTACTCAGGCCACTTTGCTTAACCGTGAAGAATATACTTACGAGGCGGTGTATTTGTCGCCAATACTAATGGAACGTGTTGATAAACATAAGTTAGATCAAACATATTATCGTCAATCTGAATTATTTGGCGGCTATGAATAAAAAGACATCTAATCACTAATAAACGTATGAAAATAGTTATTGACCATATTTTACAGCATGAAGATTTAAAATTTACATAAATATGAAGATTACAATTATTGGGACAGGCAATATCGGTAGCGCTATTGCTTTGGGCTTGGCTAAGGGGAGCATGTTTGCAGCCTCGGATATTACGTGTACCGACATGTCGGAGAAGGCGCTTGATAACGTTAGAAGGGCGGATTACGATTTTGTTTTATCCATGGACAATATCACGGCTGTCAGGGACGCCGACATTATAATTCTGGCAGTGAAGCCGTGGAAAGTTGAATCCGTTATAAACGAAATCAAAACGGCAATCGATTATGAAAAACAGATTGTCGTGTCCATAGCGGCAGGAGTTACTTTTGAGGATCTTGCATCATATTTTGTTAAGGGTTGTGTATCATATCTTGCAAACTGCGACGATATTGAGCCGGCAATTTTCCGCGTCATTCCGAATACCGCAATTGCCGTGTGCAGCAGCATGACGTTTATATCGGCATACAATGCTTCCGATGAGCAGTCGGCTCTTGTGTTGCGGATTTTCAGGGAACTGGGAAATGCAATGCTTGTGGAGGAACGGCTGATGGCAGCGGGTACTTCGCTGGCTTCATCGGGCATAGCCTTTGCCTTGAGGTATATCAGGGCGGCAATCGAAGGCGGGGTTGAGCTGGGGTTTTATCCGCAGGAAGCACAGTCGATTGTGATAAATACGGTACAGGGAGCTATTGATTTGCTGATTGAGAATAACAGCAATCCCGAAGCGGAAATCGACAAGGTCACCACTCCGGGCGGCATTACTATCAGGGGACTGAACGAGATGGAAGTATCGGGATTTACCGCCTCGGTCATTCGGGGTCTTAAGGCGAGCAGGTAAAATCGACACTGTGAAATGTTTCAATATAAAAGAATAGCGGTAAAGGTAGGCAGCAATGTACTCACCCGCAGGGACGGGAGGCTGGATATTACGCGCATGTCCGCCATTGTCGATCAGATTGCGGAACTGCACAGGCACGGATTGAAAACTGTGCTTGTGTCATCCGGCGCTGTTGCTTCGGGGCGGGGTGAAATCAATGTCGGGAAAAAATTAGATACGGTGTCAGCCCGGCAGCTTTATTCCGCAGTGGGACAGGCGAAGCTGATTAACCGGTATTACGAGCTGTTCCGCGAGCAGGGTATAACCTGCGGACAGGTGCTGACGACCAAGGAAAATTTCAGCAGCCGAAAACATTATCTGAATCAGAAGCATTGCATGGAAATCATGCTTGAGAACAAGGTGATACCGATAGTAAATGAAAATGATACCATTTCGGTTGCCGAACTGATGTTTACCGACAATGACGAGCTGTCGGGGCTGATTGCTGCCATGATGAAAATGGACGTTTTAATCATACTTAGCGATGTGGACGGCATTTACGATGGCGATCCCGAGTTGCCCGGTTCGTCGATAATACGCGAGGTGGGGAAGGAGCATGACTTGAGCCGCTGTGTACAGTCTGCCAAATCGTCGTTCGGCAGAGGGGGCATGCTGACGAAATGCCACATTGCCCGCAAGGTAGCCGACGAAGGCATAGCCGTAATCATTGCCAATGGCCGGAGAAACGATATTCTGCTCGATTTGCTGAAAAAGGGAAGCGCTGTGCCGCATACGCGCTTTAAGCCTTCGGACAGGCCGGCGAGCAGCCTTAAAAAATGGATTGCTCATTCCGAAGGATTTGCACGGGGAGAGATACATATCAACAGCGGAGCGGTCGAAGCTCTGAAATGCCCGAAGGCAACAAGTATTCTTATGGTTGGAGTTGTCAGAATTGCAGGCGATTTTGAAAAGGACGACATTGTAAGGATAATGAACGACAGTGGAGAACAGATTGGCGTGGGCTGTGCAGCATACGGCAGGTCGGAAGCCGAACGTCTGATAGGCATGAGGGATGTAAAACCTTTGATTCATTACGATTATTTATATTTATTTTAAAATGTGATACTATGAATGTACACGATATGCTTTCAAAAGCTCTGGCGGCGTCCCGTTCACCGGTCAGGCCGGACAGTGAAACCGTCGGGCGGATACTGCTGGATACTGCTGACGCTCTGCTGAAAAGTCAGGCGGATGTGTTGAGCGCCAATGCTTCCGACCTGTCGCGCATGAATCCGGACAATCCCCGATACGACCGGCTGAAACTGACCGGAGAACGCCTTGCCGATATTGCCGCTGACATGAGAAATGTGGCGCGCCTCACGTCTCCCGCCGGGAAGATACTGAGCGCTACCGTTCGCCCTAACGGGATGACTGTAAGCAAGGTTAGCGTACCGTTCGGAGTTGTGGGAATTATTTACGAAGCCCGTCCGAATGTGACGTTTGACGTTTTTTCGCTCTGTCTGAAAAGTGGAAACGTCTGCGTGCTAAAGGGAGGGTCGGACGCCGAACTGTCGAACGCCGCCCTGGTCGCTGTCATACATGATGTATTGAAGAAGTATCAGGTTGATACTGCCGCATGTACCCTCCTGCCTGCCAGTCGCGAATCCACCCGGATACTGTTAAATGCCGTCGGCATCGTCGATCTGATTATTCCCCGCGGAAGCAGTTCGCTGATTGATTTTGTGCGGAATAGCAGCCGTATTCCCGTTATCGAGACGGGAGCGGGAATTTGCCATACATACTTCGATCGGGACGGCGACCGGGATAAAGGATGCGAAATTGTTTACAATGCAAAAACACGGCGGGTAAGCGTATGCAATGCCCTTGACTGCCTGATTATTCATGAAGACCGGCTGGACGATTTGCCATATATATGCCGTAAACTGAAAGACCGGCAGGTAATTGTATATGCCGACAGCCGCGCATACAACAGTCTGTCGGGACAGTATCCGGACACGCTGCTCATGCCTGCCGCAGAAGACAGTTACGGTACCGAATTTCTTGACTACAAGATGAGTGTCCGTACCGTATCATCCTTCGACGAAGCTATTGAACATATTGCCCGTTACAGTTCCCGACACAGCGAATGTATTGTCAGCGAATCGTCCGAAACGGTTCGCACGTTCATTCAGCTTGTAGATGCCGCCTGTGTATATGCCAATGTATCGACTGCCTTTACCGACGGCGCTCAGTTTGGAATGGGTGCGGAAATCGGTATCAGCACCCAGAAACTGCACGCCCGAGGCCCTATGGCACTGAACGAATTGACTACATATAAATATATTATCGAAGGAAACGGACAGGTGAGAATTTAAACAGTGAACAGTTAATGTTACTCAGCCAAAGGCGCTCCACTACTCCCGTCAAAGGTTATGACTGTGATGTCTTAAAGAATATAAGGCGATATGATGAATATCAAAGATACACCGTTGCTCTCCTCAATGAAATGTACTCGTGACAGGGTATGTTGCCCTTGCCGGCAAGGGTACGTTACCCTCGCCAGCAAGGGTACGTTGTCCTCGCCGGCAAGGGTATGTTGCCCTCGCCGGCAAGGGTATGTTGCCCTCGCCGGCAGTGGCATGTCCTTCATGCCGGCTATTGCACGTCCTTTATGCCGGCTATTGCATGTCCTTCATGCCAGCTATTGCATATCCTTTATGCCGGCTATTGCACGTCCTTTATGCCGGCTCACATACATCAAAGATCGAATACGCTATACGCGGCATCTATATAAGTTCTGAAATTTAGAGTATTGGCAGGGTATATATTAAAAATATATCATTCTCTTTTTAATACTTCCGAAGGATTCTCTCTGCTTGTTCTACAGACTTTTCCTCCGACACAAAGAACAATAACCAGAATTAATGTCGATAATATTGACAAATAAATCCACGGACTTATTGTCGTTTGTATTGCATATCCTTCTAACCATCGGTTCATTATATAATATCCGACAGTAAAGGCTATTATGTTCCTGTGGCGAGTAAAATCATATATTCTTTAAAAAATATGTCGAGAATATCTTTAACTGTCGCGCCGTTTACCTTGCGAATAGCGATTTCCTTCCGTCTTTCTTCGCAAGTAAGCGATATTATCGACACAAAACCGAAGACGCTAATAATCATACAGATTAAAGATATGAACGTGAGAATCTTCAGCAGGGTATTTTCCGATTTCAATAACTTGCCGTATTCTTCTTCATCGCTGTATATCACCTTGGACAGCATGTAGCGGCTAACTCCGGGATATATTTCCGTGAGCAGCCGTTCAATTTTATCCCTGCAGCTTTGCCACATTCCTTCCCTGTATTTGAACAGTATTACCCCTCCGTTTTTTTCCTTATTCAACGATGTATAATAGAACGGTTTTGGAGGTACTGTGGGAGAAAAATTATAAACATCCTTTATCACTCCTTTCACTGTATAATCGCCAAATGACTTCCCGACAGGCTCATGCCAGCCGAACGCTTTTGCCGCCGATTCATTTATCAGCACATGTTTCCTGTCGCCGGCATCACTTAACATTTCGCCTTTGAGCAGGGTAAATTCGTAAAATGCAGCATATTCTTCCGAAATACTTATGCCTTCCATATCAATCTCCCTTGCGTCGTAAGGCTTATTATCCCAGGTGTCAATACTCTGTCTTCCACTTCTTTGTACAGGCAGTAAAGGTGTTGAGCCAATACAGGTTTCCGTTATCTCAGGTATTTGCCTGACTTGATCATTGATACTGTTATCGTCAGACAGGATAGCTCCCCTGTTCTTAAATGCAAATCCCAAGTCGGTGTTATACAGATGATACATTTGTTTTACGATGACCACAGAGCAAAAAATAAATCCCGTGCTGATTATCAGCTGGGCGACTGTGGATGCCTTGCGAAACAGTTTTTTATCGCTGTTGCGGATTACCACGCTCAACGTCTTATG
>JAISDK010000015.1 GCA_031264875.1 Prevotellaceae bacterium | reverse complement strand
TTATCCGTCAGCTAAAGCTGACGGCAATACTAAAGCTGACGGCAATACTAAAGCTGACGGCAATACTAAAACTGACGGCAATACAATCGCTCATTATTGTTGTTTGTCATTCATTCATTCAGTTTATTTCTCGACAATTACTTAGTTGCGGCACGAAACGGTTATTCGCAATGACGAGCGGTGATGTGATTACATCTCACAAAACTATCCCGTGCGCAGTATAACTGTTGTATTTTTGTCGACAGCTTGGAATACACCCACAATATCATCCTGTCCATCAATTCAATCCATTTCCGACTCTTCATTTTTAACTTTTCGAAGTTTTTCAATGATTTGTTCAGCATATTTGGATACTAAGGAATAATCGAATCCTCGCGACAGTCCGAAACGCATAAGTTTGGCGTATATTTCGTTGTCGGTTAGTTGTTTGAAACTTTTAATTTTTTTTAATAATAATTCCGAGACGACGGCTTCCTGATTAATATTTTTTTCGGATATAGCTTTGGAGATAAAAGTTTCCTTTATTCCTTTCTGTTTTAATGCCTGTCTTACTTTTTGCGGTCCCCATTTGTCGAGTATCAGTTTATCGTTGGCAAAAGCTTTTGCATAACGTTCTTCATTGATATATCCCGAATCTACCAGCAAGGCTATAATTTTGTCGGAATCGACTTCGGTTACATTCCATTTTCTCATTTTTACTTTTGCTTCCGATATACACACTTCTTTTGAGGAACACCATGCTTCCATATTTTGAAGTACTTCATTCATACGAACTGCGAATTAATCAAAATTACGAATTACGGATTTATAAGAAATCCGCAACCCGTAATTTTCTTTCGTAATTTTGTTATTTTTACTAATTTATGCCTTTTTCCACTGTTCTCTTAAAAGTTTTACAGCGGCAGGAACTGTTTCTTCTCTTTTTCCTTTAGTACCACATTCGAATGAAACATAACCCTGATATCCAATTTCTTTCAATCCTTTAAATCCGTCAATATAATTATCTGCTTCGCCGTCTTCACCGGGCATAGACCTGCGTTTGCGGCTTGCCATGTGTACATAGCCCAAATATTTACCAGCGGAAATAAAAGCTCCTCTGTCCGAAGTCTCTTCGTGAGTCATGTGCCAGAAATCACCCAGACAGGTTAATCCCGGTGAGTTTATTTCCCTGCACATTGCGGCGGCATCGGCAAGCAGACGCAAAAACCATGCTTCGCCACGATTCAGAGGTTCAAGTATCACGGCAGTATTGTGTTTTTTTGCAAATTCGGCCAACTCCGCGAGCTGTTCGAGTAATATTTCACGCGCTTTTGGCATTTGCAGTGATGGTTGCTGACCGTTAAATCCCGGTACAAGTATCATTCCGACAGATCCCAGCTCGCTTCCCGCAGTCAGAATTTCTCTGGTCGATTCCATACATTGTTTACGTTTTTCGGGGTCTTCGGCAATCAGCCATCCGGAAAAACCTGCACAGATTGCGCTCACTTTGATATTCCTGCCCTTCAGAGCCTGTTGTATTTCATTCACACGTTTCGCCAAATTTCCTCCTCCCGGTTCTAAACCGACGATTCCCAGATTTTCCATATAATCAAGTTTTTCATTTAAGGAATTTCCGGGTGCGATGCCTTCCTGAAATGAGAGATTCAAGGAAGCTTTGCCTTTCGGAGGTGCAGCAGGTAATATTGAAGGCAGCGAAACGCCGGCTGACGCCAGCGTTCCAACTGCTACAACTTTTTTAATAAAATTACGACGACTATCCATAATAATTTTATTTGTCGGATTTACCTTTTCCCGGAACAGGAACAACGTATTTGCTCATATCCTGTTTCTCCAGTTTCGGATCTTGAGGAAGTAAATCCATATTTTCATTCTTTAAATCGTCCCACTTAATACGTTTTCCGGTATATGCCGATTCCCGTCCAAGTACGGCAAGCAGGGAGGAATTCGCCGTGGCTTCGGTTTCATTGAAAGGTTTGTTTTCCCTGATTGCAGTAATCAGATCCACAAATTCAAGAACATAAGGATTTGTTTGCTTAAATTCCTGTTTTTCCTTTTCGCCGTCCCATTTCCATAATTCATTTCCGGCAAGGTCTTTGATTGTTCCGCCGCCCCAGTAGCCATGTGTTCCGTGTATAAATTCGGACACGTTTTGTGCGCAGCCATCTATCTGGCGACACATACTGTGAAGGTGTACTCCATTTTCGTACTCATAATCAACGCTGAACATGTCATACTGATCGCCTGTTACGCGGCGGTGACGCGCTCCAAATCCTGTTGCGGCAACAGGATTCAGTCCCGAGAACCAGTTGAAGATATCGAGGTTATGTACATGTTGTTCAACGATATGGTCACCCGAAAGCCATGTCCAGTTTACCCAGTCGCGAATCATCCATTCCATATCGCTCCATTCTTTTTGACGTTCGCGATACCAGAGTTGTCCCTGATTCCAGTAAACATTGCCTCCCGTAATTTCACCGATAATACCGTCGGCAATAAGCTTAAACGATTCAACATAATAACGTTGATGACGACGCTGTGTACCTGTACATACGCATAATTTTTTCGTATCGGCAATTTTGGAAATGGCAAGCAGTTTCTTTGCTCCGGCAACATCGACACATATCGGTTTTTCCATGAAGATGTGCTTTCCGGCCTGCACTGCCGCTTCGAAATGTAACGGACGAAATACAGGGGGGGTAATCAACAACACTACATCAACCAGGTCAATAACTTTCTTGTAGGCGTCAAATCCTACAAAACAGTTTGCTTCGGGAACGTCCTGATTTGTTTCTTTTTTTACTCTTTCTCTTGTACCGTCCACCTTGTCTTTAAATACGTCGCCCAGGGCAACAATTTTTAATCCATTGGCAGCCTTGGTGAGACTGATAAGGTCACCCGTTCCCTGTCCTCCGCAGCCTACAAGACCTACTTTAAGTTCTTTTCCATCAATGGCTTTATCTGTCAAAACAGGAATACGCCATGATTTTAACCGTTCTATGGGAGCAGGCTTTTGAGGTTTTACCTCGCCCTTTTCTCCACAAGATACTGATAATGCCGAACCTCCGGCAACTAATGCTCCGGCTCCGGCTACTGTTGCAGTCGACAAAAATTGCCTTCTGCTCAAAGATGTTTTATGTTTCATTGCTAAGAAAAATTTATAAAAACTATTAATATTTAATTTGTTTACAAATCCATTCGCCTGCTTCCGATGTTTTGCAGGCTTTACCGTCAACAGCAATATCTTCGGTTACTACCCCCGCATTCAGCGAGTCGTTCACTGCTTTCCGGATATGGTCGGCTTCGTTTTTCAGCCCGAAAGCATACTCGAACATGAGCGCCGCGGACAGAATTGTAGCCAGCGGATTTGCTATGTCTTTGCCTGCTGCCTGAGGATATGAACCGTGGATAGGTTCAAAAACGGAAGTGTGAATACCTATTGATGCCGAAGGCAACATTCCCAGCGAACCGGTTATCACGGAGGCCTCATCGGTGAGTATATCTCCAAACATGTTTTCGGTAACTATGACATCAAAACGCTTGGGATACTGTATGATTTGCATCGCTGCATTATCGACGAACATGTATTCGGTTTTCACATCCGGATATTCCTTTTCAAGTTCCTGAGACACTTGTCTCCATAATCGCGAAGTGGACAATACGTTGGCTTTATCGACAATCGTCAATTGCTTTTTTCGTTCCCGTGCATATTTATATGCCAGACGAACAATGCGTTCTATTTCGTTTTTCGTATAAATGCAAGTGTCGTAAGCGGTATTTCCGTCTTCAGATCTGCCTTGCGGGCGTCCAAAATATATTCCTCCAGTTAACTCTCTTATACAAATAAAATCAGCATCTTCGACTAAATCGCGACGCAAAGGGGAACGGTGAAGCAGTTGCGGAAAGGTAGCAACAGGACGAATATTGGCATACAATCCCAGTTTTTTCCTCATGGCAAGAAGTCCCTGTTCCGGTCTTACTTTTGCACCCGGATTGTTGTCATATTTTGGCGACCCGATTGCACCGAAAAGCACCGCGTCGGAATTAAGGCATAACTCGTGAGTGGAATCTGGGTAGGGATTTCCACAAGCATCAATTGCTACAGCGCCAACTAACGCCGATTCATAATTCAAATCATGATTATATACCAAACATACTGTTTTAACGACATTTAATGCTTGCTCTACTATTTCGGGACCTATTCCGTCGCCCGAAAGAACGGCTATATTAATTCTCATATAACCTTAACCAGTTAATTAATTTCGTAATTTCGAGGTCTCAAAATTAGATAAAAATATTGATTCAGTGACACAATCGTTGAAAAAAAATCATTGGATGGTTATAAGTTGCTTATAATTAATAATTATCGATTACGTCAATTATGAAGGAAATAGATATAATCAAAAGGAATTTGATTGCGAAAAACGATGTTTTTCATTGTCTATGAATTATTGAAGAAAATGATTGTTATAGTCGTTATTCTTTTTTCTTTTCCATAATTCCTGCAAATTCTG
>JAISDK010000273.1 GCA_031264875.1 Prevotellaceae bacterium | reverse complement strand
TTTGCTTTTTCAGTTGGTTACAATTGATTATGCGCAATATCAAAACAAAGTATGCAAGTATGTTTATATTAGTTTTTTGGCGACGATTGATTATGCTTGATACCGAAATTTTGGCTACCCCCCTCACCGCAAACAATCTGTAAAATCATGATTTGATTGCGGAGTAGCTTCATACTCTCTCTTACGGTGTTTGTCATTGGGCGTTATCAATGAACAGGGACGTGCCGAAAGGCTCATACCGCCCTTAGCTCCGAATAAAATCGGGGTTTCGTATTTGCAGGTCTGTTATTTTTTTTATCAGCCGAAGTAAAATCTGCACATCATGCTGAAAAGTTACGGTTACGTGACCGGAAAGCCCTGTCTCCAGAAAGTCGGCGCGACGAAAGCCATCGTCATGCATCTCAACGGCGACTTCGCGCTGGACGCACAGTCTGCCGGCATGTCGCGGTGGACGACGGAAATCCAGACGGCGCTGAACGATTTCGTCAGTCTGTTTGAACAGCGCGAAGCACAGGCGCTCAACACGCCGGAGCAGGGATTTCCCGAAGTGCGCCGCGGAATTGAGAACGTCTGGCGCCGGATTGTTGTGCCGGTTGATGCGGGTGCATCGCTGAACGCCTCGTCCGAATTTGCGGCACTGATCAACAGGCTGAATCCCGAAATCGAGTATCTCAACAGAGAGTTTCACCGCGTCAGGCACGACATCGCCGCAGCAGAGCCATCGCCGGTCGAAAGGTAGCCGTACACCGGCGAGCCGTGTACGCCAGTGCCGGAAGTATTTTATGTTACTCCGAAGGGAACGCTCAAGCTTGTACCCGGAAAGGATTTCAATATCACCTGCAAAAACAATGTCAATGCGGGAAATGCCGAATGTACAATCCACGGAAAAGGCGGATACCGCGGGCATAAAACCGTTACGTTTATCTCTGCACGCTGATTGCAGTTGAAATTTTGATCACGAAAGAAGACGTTTTGGCGGAAACGTCTTCTTTCTTTTCATTCTTCCTGTCATTCATACCTTCTGCCACTCTTTATTATTTTTTCCTGTTTTCCGGATTTTCGACAATTTCAAGCTGTGCAAATTTCAGTATTAAAGTTTTCAAGCCGGCGTTGTAAAATTCGATTTTTGCTCTTGCATCGTTTCCTTCGACGTCGATTCCTATGATACGTCCTCGTCCGAAACGGGCATGTTCCACTTCCGTTCCGGGTGGAATGAAGGATGTATTATCGGCTTTTTCACCGGATGAAGATTTCGACGCCAGCTTTATCGGCTTAATCTGGACGCTGTTTGTTTTTTCATTTTTTTTGTATAGATTCTGGGATTTTTCTCTTGATTCCAGCGAGTTTTTGACAGAATTAGCCGAGATATAGGATTTGTCTATGTCGCGTAAAAAACGGCTTGGCACGGATGACATCAGGTTTCCCCAGCGGTATCTTGTCTGTGCAAATGAAATCGTTGCCTTGACTGCTGCTCGCGTCAGCGCTACATAGAAAAGGCGGCGTTCTTCTTCCAGAGAATGTTCCGACTGGATGGAATTAGTTCCCGGAAAAAGACCTTCCTCCATCCCTACAATGAAAATATGGCTGAACTCAAGACCTTTGGCGGAATGTACAGTCATTAAAGTCACACTATTACTGCTTTTCGAAGAATCCTTGTCCATGTCGGTTATCAGGGAAACGCTTTGCAAATACTCGGTTATCATCAAGCTATCTTCACTGTTATCGGAACTTTTTGTATATTCCTTTATACCGTTTAAAAGTTCTTCGATATTTTCGATGCGCGATACGCCTTCCGGCGTCTTGTTCGCTTTAAGTTCAGCCATCATTCCGGACTGTTTGATTACATCCGACGCAAAAGTGTAAGCATCATCAATATTCGCCCTCATTATGAACGATTCGAGCAGTTCCTTAAATTCGGTGATTTTTTTCAGGATCGAATCTTTCACGCCTGTATCCTGGGGCATGTTTCCGATAGTTTCCCATAGACTGAGGTTATTGTCGGCAGCATACGCCTGCATTTTATCCATTGTGGTGTTACCTATGCCCCTGGCCGGATAATTTATGATTCTGGTCAAAGCCTCGTCGTCCTGCGGATTTACAGCCAAACGCATGTAAGCCAAAGCATCCTTTATTTCGGCGCGCTGATAGAATGAAATGCCCCCGTATATCCTGTAAGCAATATTCCTCCTCCGGAGGGAATCCTCAAATATTCTGGACTGCGCGTTTGTCCTGTAGAGAATAGCTATATCCGAATAGTTTACCTGTTTTCCATACACCGTGTCCACAACCATGGACGCAATAAGCTGCCCCTCTTCCTGGTCGGTAAATGCTTTGATAATATCTATCCTTTCGCCTACGTCTCCTTTGGAAAAACATGTCTTTTTCAACTGTTTCTTATTTTTAGAGATCAGGCTGTTGGCGGCATTAACGATTGTTTGAGTCGATCGATAGTTTTGTTCCAGTTTATATTCGGCATAATCCGGGTAATCTTTCCTGAAATTCAGAATATTCTCGATTCTTGCTCCTCGAAACGAGTAGATACTTTGTGCATCGTCGCCCACAACGGTAATATTGTTGGATACTTCGGCTAATCGCTTTACAATAAGATATTGAGCCACATTCGTATCCTGATATTCGTCAACCAGGATATATTTGAACCAGTGCTGATATTTTTTCAATACATCGGGATTGTCGCGGAACAGGATATTTGTGTATAGCAGTAAATCATCGAAATCCATAGCATTTGCATTCCTGCATTTCATGAAATATCTCTGATATATTCCCGAAATTTTCGGCCTGTGCGACTGTATGTCTTCATCTGCCAGCTGCGCGTTTGAGGCGTATGCGGCAGGCGTCATCAGGCAGTTTTTCGCCATCGATATTCTGTTATATATTTCTCTGTCCTTATAGGTTTTGTCATTTACATGCATATCCTTTATAATACTCCGTATTATACTCAGTGAATCGGTCGTATCGTATATCGTATAGTTGGATTTAAAGCCTATGCTCTCCGCTTCGGTACGCAATATTCTCGAGAAAACAGAGTGAAAAGTCCCCATCCACAGTTTGTCCGCCTGTTTGCCTGCAACTTTGATTATGCGCTCTTTCATTTCCTTTGCCGCCTTGTTGGTAAAAGTCAGGGCAAGCACCGATCTCGGCGGAACATCGTTAAGCATCAGATAAGCGATTTTATATGTCAATACTCTTGTTTTCCCGGAACCGGCTCCGGCAATAATCAAACTTGGGCCGTCGATATGCGTAACGGCGTCCCGCTGTACAGGGCTTAAATCAACTAAAATATCTTCCATAATTTTGCAAACTTTACAGATTTTTTTTCAAGTGTAAACAAAATATCAAACTTTTATAAACAAAACACGCAGTTTTAACGCTTGCAAAATTAAGCTATTTTTTCATATTGACAAAATCGCAGGAATATTGCTCAAATCTTGTTCCGTTATGCAGTGCCGAACAGTCCGACATTTTGGAATACACCCCTTGTATGCTCAAAAGGAAATAGATTGCGAATTAGCCAGCCTGAAATTAAGAGTTAGCAGCGATTCCAATTCATCTTTGTATATGTGAATATTGTCGAAGAATTTCATCACCGCCCTCCGGAA
>JAISDK010000208.1 GCA_031264875.1 Prevotellaceae bacterium | reverse complement strand
TAACGCTCTGATTTCCTGTGTAATATAACCGATGTAGGAGATAGATAAAACGGCATTCTCTTGAACCGTCAGGGTAAAATTCCCCTCCAGGTCTGTTACAATCCCGTTGGAAGTACCTTTTTCCACTACATTCGCACCGACGACCGGCTCACCGGACTGGTCGACCACGGTTCCCGTGACTCGCCGGCTCTGTTGCCGGGCCATCACTTCCGCACTGACAACCGGCATATCCTTACGGGTAATAAAGATTTGCCGATCGCTGATCACATACGCATTATTCGTTCCATCAAACAGATGATCAAGTATTTTACCGATCGTCTGATTATTCACACGGATACTGACTTTCCGGTTCACGTCCAGGGCGTCGTCGTAATAGAAGAAAATGTATTCGCTTCGCTTTTCGATTTCACGAAAGACGTCTTTCACGCGCTTGTTTGTCAGGTTAACTGACAGGTACGTTTCCTGTGAATAGGAATTACTTGCATAACTAACGCTTATCCCGATGATCAGGAACAGCATTGTTGTCCTCATGACTTTAACTGCTTTCTTAAAATAATCAGCCATCATGTAGCTGTTTTTACATAAACCTTTCATACATTGTAATAATTTTAATTTGTGCTTATTTGGAATTTAATTTAGAACCGGATGACACTAAACGTATGTCAGCCGGGTTTTTTGGGATGCGACATGCGGCATCCCGGCCGGTTTTTACATGTTTATTTTTCCATAGGCGTTCGTATTTATTTGTTCGTGATTATATGCGTTTCATAGTCATTTTTGTATCGAATGGGCGCAGTCAGGGCGATTCCCTCCAGAACCGTACTCAGTTCATCTTTCAAATCCAGCTTCCCCGAACATTTCAATCCGGCAGCTCGCGGATCGCAGACAATTTCCTGCCCGTAATAACGTGACAGACGTTTCAATATGCCCTTGAGTGTTTCACTTTCATACTGGTAGATGCCCGATTTCCAGGAAATATAGTCTTCTGCATGTACGGTTTGTACTTGCGTGGCGCCATCGACGCTGGTAAACATTTCATTGGGTGCGAGCAGCACGTCTTTCCGGTCGCCTGTATGAATCCTGACATTTCCCGAAACGAGTACCAGGTTTTGTTCCCGGTCATTTTCGTAAGCCGTGAGATTGAAGGATGTTCCCAGCACTTCGGCGCTGAACGTCTTCGTCTTGACGACAAACGGGCAATGGTCGCGATGCGCCACGTCGAGATAGACTTCGCCATCGACGTAAATCTCACGCCGTTTTTTATCGAATGCAACCGGATAGACCACCCGCGTACAGGCGTTTACCCACATCCGGGTACTGTCTGCAAGGGTCAGCCTCGAACGCTTGCCTTTCGGAACAATCAGCTGATTGTACGCGATTTCGTTTTTCGCCGCTGCTTTTTTCAGTTCCGTTGCCTGCCTGTTGATTTTGATGCCGCTGTCCCCGTATGCGATTTCGGCCTCTTCGCCTTCGACCGGGATGGTTTCGTTTTCCGTCAATACCAGTTGAATATGCTCCGCTTCCGTGTCGGGCGCCTTGACGTTTTCAATGCCGCCGAGGGGGTCGCCGCCGACGGTTCGGTCCTGAAAAAACAGAAAGGCGAACACGACGAACGCCGCGACCGATGTGGCCGTCAAAAAGTAAAACAGCGTATGCCGCTTTCTCCGCTTTTCCCGGAACTGCTGATTGTGTAACTCAATCTTTTTCCACAAAGCCTCTTTTTCTTCCTCGCAAATAACTTCCGAACGTACTTGTACGGATTCAATAAAATGACAGGCAAGCCGGTAGCTCTCCATGTCCACGTCGCCGTTTTTCAGCAGCCGGTGCCAGAATGCTTCTGTCATTTCCGTCGGATGTATCCTGGAAGAAATGAAGAAATCATCCTGCAACAGTTCTTCTGCCGGACATGATTTGTACCTTTTCTCTGTATCACTGTATAATATATTCATTCCCTTTATAAATTGTGTGACAATAATTGAACATTCAATACGGGTTTGCTGCTCTCGGCATAAAGCTGTTTGATTCGCTTGATCGACCGCTGAATCAAATTCTGTACCGACTGATAATTCATATCCATCAGTTTACATATTTCGCTTAACTCTATGCCTTCCACATAGCGGTAGTACATCACCTCTTTCTGGCGTGGAGGCAAGGCGTCGAGCAACTGATTGATCTTCCGTATGTGTTCGGCGTCCTGTTCATCGGCAATTATCCTGTCTTCAATGGAATACTCCGTAATGAATACCGGTTCTACCGTATCTATCTGATAGGACGCTTTTTCTTTTTCGAAGACGTTGAACAGCATGTTTTTCATGGCCATATACAGATAAGGTTTCACTTTGTCGGTTTTGCTCAACCTCGAACGGTTCCTGTATATTTTCACGAAAACATCCTGAACGGTATCTTTCACCAGCTCCCGGTCAAACGTAAAGCGCATACCATACGCAAACAGCTCATCCGTATATTTCCTGTAAAAATACGCATAAGCCCTGTCATCACCCGAGAGAAACATTTCCCACAGCAATTGTTCTTCAATAGGTTTAGCCTGTTCAATCAGCATCATTTATCCCTTTGTGTTTTCTTGTATAACAGTAAGAAAAGGGAAATATACTCATTTTCGGAAATAAATTTTACTGCGCAGGGCACATTTTTTTTGCAGGGAGCTGAAAATTCGAAAATTCGAAGGTTTATTGACTCCTTTCCGGAGCGCGCCGAAAGCCTCTGTAGCGCTGCGAAACGTCTCTTATTGACGAAGTATTTTTCCCGGCGCTCGACGGAGAAGGCCTTTTGTCCGCCCGAACAAAGCCCCTTTGTCTGCTCGAACAAAGACCTTTTGTCCGCTCGAACAAAGGGTCTTTATCCGCCCGGATAAAGACCCTTCCTGCATGTTACTCTACTGTAAGCGTTGTTTGTACATACTCGATTTCATTCCACTTCAATCTTGAATCCCCATGCGTGTTCGCAGGGACGGTTTTCGGGCGATTGCAGAGCGGCGGGGATTTCGATTTTGATGCCGCCATTGACGGTGGACGACCATTTCAGCGCTTTTTTGTATCCCAGCATGTATATTTTACTGCCTTTTTGCAGACTAAGCGACTCGACTGTCAATGCCGTTCCGGGCCACTGTTCCGTAAATACAAACACCTGCTT
>JAISDK010000123.1 GCA_031264875.1 Prevotellaceae bacterium | reverse complement strand
ACAAAAAGTTCCGTCAGCTAAAGCTGACGGCAATATTTTATCACAAGAGATTAAGAAAACAGTCAATTTATTTCACAACAATTCCTTAGTTGCAGCACGAAACGGTTATTCGCAATATGACATCAAACACACACAATGGAGCCGGCAACCGTTTCAAAAAACGGAACGGGCAGGAAGAAATCAGTTTAAAACAGCAATATAAAATGAAAAGTAAAGTATTATTATTAGCATTATTATCCGTTGTTACGGCAGCGGGTTATGTATCAGCCGGAGACGGGCTGAAGGGCAAGGTTAAAACTGTGGAAGAATTTCACTATTCTGCCACAGGGGAAGTCGGCGAACTCACAAAAGGCGACTTAATGAAACGCATTGTTTTCAAATATGACGAAAAGGGAAACATAAGCGAAGAATATGAGTATTATAACGATTCTATCGAAGAGTTGTCGGATAAAATGACATACAAGTATGACGAAAAGGGGAATAAGATTGAAACGAAAACATTCCTTCCTAATGGCAGTCTGTATAATAAAAGTACTTACAGGTATGACGAAAAAGGAAATACTGTTGAGATTGAAAGTCGTAACGGTGAAAACGAATTAACCTATCGGCATGTTTACACACATGACGAAAAAGGAAATCTTCTCAATACAAAATCTCATTACGGTTTTGGAGATGAAACCGAAACAACTTTCAAGTACGACGAAAAAGGAAACCGGATTTCAGAAATACATATCAATTACAGCAATCCCGGGTTCAGCAAAAATAACGTCTATCGCTACGACGAAAAAGGAAATAAAATCGAAAATAACTTGTATAACATGAAAGGCGACGAATTACTCCGCCGCATAATCTACAGGTATAACGAAAAAGGAGAAAACATTGAAATAGAATATTCCAAGTCCGATATCAAAACGTACAGGTACGACGAAACGGGAAATATGATTGAGGACATATCCATAAGCAACGGCAAAATAACAGGAAAACATATCTATGCATACAGGTATGACACTACAGGCAACTGGATTGAAAAAACTGAATATGTCGAAAATACAGGCGATGCCGGAAGCGTATATATAAGTGCGGAAATTATCGAACGTAAAATAGAATATTACGGAACAGAGCAATCAGTTTACGCAAGCGTGAAAACGCAGGATATGGACACTGTCATAAAGCAAGTTGACCGTTGGAAAGAAAAGGAGAATTACATTGAAGCCATTGAATTGCTCGAAGAAAATATCACACTGTTTGAGACGGGTGATTCCATCGGCGCTCTGGCATGGTCGAGACTGGGAGACCTCTATTATAAAACCAAAGATTACGAAAAAGCCAGAACGTACTGTCAGAAATATCTGGATTTCCTGAAGCCTCATTTGGAAAGCAATCCTGCCAAATATATGAGCAACTATGCGCAGGCGGAGAAATATTGCTTAGAAGCAAAAGAAATCAGGGAAAAGGCGCTGGGCAAAGAGCATCCTTTATATGCCTGGTCTCTACAGAATTTATATACACTTTATCTCAGTATGGGAGATTATGAAAAGACGATAACATTTAAAAATATGACATGTGAATTGAGCATACAGATAATCAACCGGAATTTCTCTTTTATGTCGGAACAGCAGCGCAGCCTGTACTGGAAAACACAGGCAAAAGATTTTGAAGCAGCTTATTCCCTGTCACGGGTTCATCCTGTCGATGCAACAAATACTTTAAACTACAACAATACGCTTTTCACAAAGTGAGATAAAGATGTAGCGATTCTTCGCGTCTTATGACGCCGCAGGCGTCTGAAATCGATAACCCCGAACAAGCGCAGCGCAGTTCGGGGTTATCCATTTGAAACTCCTTCCGGAGTTTAACCGAAATAGTGACGCAATTCACAAAACTATCCCGCGCGCAGTATAACAAACAATTTCGCGATGCAATGAAACGGTTAGAATTAGAATTTACAGGATTGACGCCATTGTCGGAACCATGATTTACGGGATTAAAGGATTTGCAGGATGCGCGATGCAACGCAAAAGTCCCGTGGGACGGAATGTTGGAAGAGGGGCTTCCCCCCTCGATACATGGGGGCTTCCTCCCTCGATGTATGGGGGCTTCCCCCCACGATGTCGGAGACGCTCGGCTGTACAGCAATTAACAATAAATAATGAACAGTTATATAACAAACAATTTCGCGATGCAATGAAAAGGCTGGAAACAGAATTTACAGGATTGACGCCATTGTCGGAACTATGATTTACGGGATTAAAGGATTTGCAGGATGCATTGCAAAAGTCCCGTCAGGGACGGAATGTTGGTAGAAAATATTGTGCTAATATGAAACAGAAATTATTTATCGTATTAATAGTCTTTGTGACTATTGGGTATTACTGCAAAGGGCAGGATTTGAAACGCGAAAGATGTGCAAGCGGGAAATATGGCTTTATCGACAGAACAGGCAGAGAAGTCGTTCCGTGTAAGTATGATTACGTATGGCATTTTAATGAAAGACTGGCTCCGGTTAAGCTAAACGGCAAATGGGGATATATCGACATGACAGGCAACGAAGTCATTCCCTTGAAATACGATTATGCGAAATACTTTAACAGAGGACTTGCCGCAGTACAGTTGAACGGCAAAGAAATGCACATAGATAAACAGGGCAACGAATATGCCACGGAAGAAGAAGCATTAAAAGCAGTATTTGTCGAGCCGGAAATGGTATTTGTCGAGGGCGGCACGTTTTTGATGGGCTGCACTGGCGAGCAGCAGGACAGCAGTCACGATTGCGACGAAGACGAAAAACCGGTTCGCGAAGTAACGTTAGGCAGTTTTTACATTGGCAAATACGAGGTGACGCAGATGCAGTGGAAAACATTAATGGGCAGTAATCCGTCGTACTCTAAGGGCGACAGCCTGCCGGTAGAAAACATGTACTGGCGCGACGTCCAAAAGTTTATAGAACGTCTGAATGCTGTTACCGGCAGGAACTACCGTCTGCCGACCGAAGCAGAGTGGGAATATGCAGCACGGGGCGGCAATCAAAGCAAAGGCTACAAATATTCGGGAAGCAATTTAGCAAAAGATGTAGCATGGTTTAGCGAAGGCAAAACCCGACCTGCCGGAACAAAACAGCCCAACGAGCTGGGCATATACGACATGAGCGGTAATGTATATGAATGGTGCGACGACTGGTTTGACACCTGTCATGATTCGGCGCAAAACAATCTTTCAGGCGCTTCATCCGAGTTGGACACAGGCGATACAGTCAGTCTTTCCGACACCTTATTCATGTTTGTCTTTTGTGACCGATCATTCAATTACCGCCATGTGATTCGGGGCGGCAGTTTTTCTCACGGTGCATACTACTGTCGTGTGGCTGATCGCGGTAACAGTCCGTCCCATAGTTGCTTCATTAACGTTGGCTTCCGTATAGCCCGCAGTTTGGAGTAATGAGCCTTGCCGAAGACAGCAGCAGATGTGACGGAGAATAAGGAATGTTATAATAATTTAAGAACTCCCGACGTGGGTAATGCTTTATATATAATATATAGCGATTTATGAAAATCATACCTCAAAACATTACTGTCACAAAATCAACATCCAACGGTTAAAACCGTCGGCTATGTTAATAATT
>JAISDK010000110.1 GCA_031264875.1 Prevotellaceae bacterium | reverse complement strand
ATTGGATAGATTGAATGGTTTCGTTTAAACCGTCTATTGCTGCTTTTTTAATGTACCCCATAGAGCCGCTTTCATCTAAAATGATAAGATTAAAAACTTTTACTTTCATCTGTTTTTTTTTATTTATAATTTATAGTTTGTTAATTTTTTACTGTTTTGCATTATATATTTCCATTATCTCTTCCGCTGACAGTTCCCGGTCATATATGCGGACATTATCCATTTTGCCTCTAAAATTACTATAAATACCATCACTTATATACATTTCGTAATTACGACCATCTGTTAGTAAACTTGATGCACTTGCATAATAAACACCATCGATATATAATTTAAAAGTGCTGTTTTTTCTGGTAATACTCAATAAGTGCCAGTATCCGTCAAGCAACAATTCGGATACATCTATGTTAAAACCAGCATCATAAGAATTCCCGAAATTCCCGAATCCCCCATAATCCAAGTTATATATCTTTCTATCTTTAATATTAATAATACAATAAGGGCGACCAGCAGAGTTCATATAACAAATCAGGCGAATGTTATCAGACGTTGTTTTTAACCAGACACTGTAAGAATACTCAGCGGGATAAGCAGCTATCGGGGTTGGCGACACTTTAAAATATGCATTTGAATATTCGTTTTTCTGGAATGATTTTCCCGATGATCCTGGAACATCCGTTGACCACTCAAGGATTGAACCCATCTTCGTTCCGTTATATTCTGTTTTTTCCTGTGCTTCATTAAAACTTTCATCGTCAAAAGTGTAATAGGCAATCAATCCATCTGCTACAAGTGGAACATTGAAGGTAGTTGCCTCGATTACGTTTCCGTATACTGTGCCGATACTGTTGGTGGCGTATGTGCGAAAATAGTATTTTGTAGAAGGCTGCAAACCTGTTATAGTAAGGGTATATTGTCCCGTTTTAGTGGTTTGTCCGTTGCTTGCCTTGCTGTCGTCAATTGTAGGCAATGCACTACTTGCCGAATAGCAAACTCCATAATCCGTCACCAGACGGCCGTTCAATGCAGTAAGGTTGCCTACGACGTCTATTTGATTCTGTTTGATATTCTTTGAGCTAATGGTTTGTACTGTGGCGCCTGTTATCGAAGGCAACGTCGTGAAAGTAACAACATCGGAGTAGGTTGTCCCTATGGCGTTAGTAGCATATGCTCTTACATAATATACAGTATTGACGCTTAAATCGGCGATATTGCTTGTAAAGGACTTCAGTTCGCTTGTTCTGCCCAGTGCAGTTTTATTATCTGCCGTGGTAGGATTAGGCGAAGCACTCCAACAATGCCCGTATTGTGTAACCGCCGCACTGCCCAATGAGGTCAGCGTAGTCGATACCTGCGCCGAATTGTGGGTAATGTCGTTTGCTTTTCCGTTCGACAGACTGGGAGCCGCAGGCTGCAAAATTGCCATGGATACGGGGACAGTGACGGAATTGACATTGGAATTGATTACTATATCTCCCACGTAGTTGCCGAAAGTCAAATCTGACAGCTCTACTTTGACTTTTACGGTTTTAATATCCGTACTTACGGAACCGGTAGCGTCTCCGAGCGTAATCCACGATTGGGCGGTAGTAGCACTAAAACTGAGCGTCCCTACGCCTGCGTTGGAAACGTAAATGAACTTTTCGGGTTCCGTTTCTTCGAAATCAAGCGTTGCGGGCGTTATGCTTAAAACAGGTACTGCTTTGCCAACGGATACATTAACAGTTGCGCTTCCGCCATTTGAATTTACAAGAAATGCAGCTGTCCTGGAATTCTCCGTAAGCTGGCTTCTATCCACCGTAACAGTTACCACAGAAACGGCAGTATTCATCTGTCCCGAAACGGGATTAACGGAAAGCCATGCCAGGTCTTCAACTATATTCCACGTCAGTTTTCCTTTTTCCTTATTGGTGATTTCAAACGAGAGGTTATTGGTTGCCATACCAAAATCCAGCAGGACAGTAGAAACAGACAATACCGGACTGACGGGCGTTAAACTCACATCGCTCGAACCGGTTTGCCCGGCATTTACACTAACGTTTTTACTATTGTCTTCATAACCGTCTTTTGAGAACGAGAGTTTGAAACTGCCGGCTTCCAAGTCCCTAAAACTGAATTTGCCATCGGCGCCGGTTATTTTGCTTTGTTCGACAAAAGTAGTATTGTTGTTGGCAACAACAGTCACATTCACTCCAGATATAGTCTGATCCGTTTTTGCGTCGACTACCGTTCCTTCTATATTTCCCAGTACTACCATAGGATCTTTTTCCCGACACGAGGTGTAGAACAGCATCCATAAACATGAGAAGATGTTCAAAACCGAAATAAATATAACGTTTCTCATTTGTTTCAATTATAATATGGTTAAAATCAAAAATTCAATAATACCCCGCAATAATAATAACCATTGTTTTCATCAGCAAATAGATTCAGATTTTCCGGCATCCATGCGTACTTGAGTTTTCCCTTAGCCAGCGCTGCGTCAAGTACATTCCATAAATATATTCCAGCCGCCGCGCCAACGAGTACGTTCCGTCGCAATTCCCACGAATCAGCTCTGTTGCGGTATTCTTTTGCAATGGACACATTCGTGGTTTCGATAGACTTTCGCCAATTGTTCGAGCACCGTATCTCGCAAAATGCCAGTCCGCTAACGACAGCTACTTCCGTCGTCAGGAAAATTATTCCCTTGTTGGCTTTTCTTTTATAAAACTGTCCCCATCCGGGAATAATCATTGAACGCCACAACGCCTCTCTTCCATAATGGCTTGTGTATTCGGGAATAATAACGGTAAACGACGCGACTTGGGATACTTCGTATAATTCCCACAGCAAATATCGTCCACGGGTATATTCGTAATATTCGCTTACTTTGGTGAAAGAAGTTTTAAACCCTTCGCGATCAATTCTGTAGGTGGTAACATTTGAAACGCTTTCCAGATAGTTGTCCGAACTGGAGCTGTAGTTAAGACTGCTTTTTATTTCTGCAAGTGTCTGAGAATTGACTGTAACGCCGGCTTTATTACCCAAATCCGCCAGCAGCCTGCTGAAAGCGTCATTGCGGGCGTCCGACAAAGTAGCGCCTTCTCCGCGGGCGACACGGTAATCAAATACGCCTTTCTTTGCTGGAAATACTCCATCAACCCATGGTAATCTGTCGGAATGTGAAGTATTTGACTGAGCAAAGAGCGCATGATTTCCTGTGCTGGATATCAGGATTGTTAAAAACCAATATAGAATAAAACTGTTTTTCATCGGTCGCCCTCTACCTGAAATCCTGTTCGTACAAAATCGGCTACTTGATTAGCATATCGTTGAGCCAGTTTGGTTTCCTCGAAAGCCCTTTGCATAGCTCTTACTCTTGCCTGTGCCGCTTTATCTTCATTGACGATAAACCATGCCTGATAGGCTCTTCCGTCGCCGTTATTTTTTTCAAAAGCTACGCTGAACTGTACTTCACCTTTTATTTCGGCGCTGACTAAACGTTCGTAGGCTGCATAAAATTTATCGAACTCTTCGGGAACTTCACCCGAAGCGTTGTTGAACAAATCGGAGACTACCCGTCCGCGGACATACGAACCCGCATTTTCGGCATATCGCACCAAAGCGTTGTTCAATGCCTGCACACTGCAAACATTCAGCGATTTACACATGGAAACGTTGGTGGTCAATTCTTTGTTCTTAGCGTCAGAATTGACGGCTCTAAAATGTTTCATGATGGCTGCCTCCAGTGTCAAACTGACACCGGTTACTTTCCAGCCTTCTTTTTTCAGTTCCTTGGTCTTCTTTTTATAGACCTTCTCCATTTCTTTGTTGTACTTGCGGTCGCTTTGGGCGTTCGCTGAAACAACACAGGAACATAATACCAGGCCCATTATCAGGGGCAATAAAAATACTCTTTTCATCTTTTTATAATTATTAAAAATTCTTCCTGCTCTAAAGGCTTTGCAGGTCTTGCCCCGTTTTTGAAATGGTCTCCGGACTCCATTGCGCCGTCGCTACTGAGGTTAGCGCTATGTTTGATTTTTTTTAAATACTTTCTCATAATAATTCTTTTTATTTACTGTTTATTAATTATCTCTACTACCGACATTCCATCCCTGACAGGATTTTTGCTTTGCATCGCGAAATTCATAATTCATAATTCAAAATTTCTATCCTGTTTTTTTCGTCGTCTTCCTGCGCTTGTGTCAGGATTTCGATCAGTCGTTTTTCATACCCGGTGGAATTGATGACCTTGCCTTTCACCTTATTTTCGCCAACGAGTATGCAGCCCGAACTGTCGTTTTTCGTATTACCGCGATGTATCAGTATTCCACTGAATCCC
>JAISDK010000033.1 GCA_031264875.1 Prevotellaceae bacterium | reverse complement strand
AACAATGTGTTACTATTTTTTTTCCGGCTGTAAAGTTAATCTGTTTCTGCGGGAAAGAGAAATTTTTTCCTACTTTTGCGGCGCATTTCCCATCCGCGCCATACAGTGCAGTATGGTATCGAGAGAGGATAAGAGATTGATATAAAATGATTAAATTGTTTTCAGATAAGAAAATTGCAGAACTGTTTGAGTTGTTGAATACAAGTCAAAAAATCACGGTTGTCACCCATGTTAATCCCGACGGCGATGCGATAGGCTCTGCTACGGGATGGTGCAGCTTTTTGAGAAAAAGGGGGTTTAATCCGATTATAATTGTTCCGAATCATTTTCCCAACTTTCTGAAATGGATTAATGGAACTGAAAATATTCACGTGTATTTCAATAATAAGGATACATGCGAGAGGTTGCTGAAAAATTCGGATTTACTGTTCTGTCTTGATTTTAACAATCTTTCCCGCCTTGGTGCGCTGGGCGAATTTATAATGACACTCGACATAAAAAAGATACTGATCGACCATCATATCGGCGCTGAAGAAAAGAATTTTTCTCTGGCGTTCTCACATGTTCCGATAAGCAGCACCTGCGAAATAGTTTACCGCATAATCTGGCAAATTACTGGCAGGAGGCATGTTTCGCCACAAATAGCAGAATCCTTGTATGCCGGGATAATGACCGATACCGGCGCTTTTACTCACAGCTGTTCGTCCGACCTGTTTCGAATTGTGGCCGACTTGATGGAATGTGGCATAAACAGGGAAAAAATACATTCGTCGGTCTATAACAGCTTTTCTGTAAACAGGATGCGCTTGATGGGATACTTTATTTCGAAGATTGAAGTCCTGCCCGAATATCGCACTGCCTGTATCGCGCTTACAAAGGAGGAACTTGACAGGTTTGAATTTGAATCCGGAGATACCGAAGGTTTAGTGAATATACCGTTGAGTATCAGGGATACTGTGCTATCCGTATTTTTAACCGAGAGCAGGGAAGGCTATATAAAACTGTCGTTACGGTCGGTCGGAGAATTTTCCGTCGATGATATGGCGCGTAGATATTTCAATGGCGGAGGCCACAAAAATGCATCTGGAGGCAAAAGTTTTGTTTCTCTGAGTGAATCCGTTACGTTTTTCAAATCCATACTGCCGGAATTTAAAGATGCTCTATTAATGGTGAATGATTAATGGTTAATGATTAATGGTTAATGATTAATGATTAATGATTAATGATTGTCATAGCTCACCACCCACGTTCACTACACGTTCCCATTAATCATTAATCATTAATCATTAACCATTAATCATTATCCATCAATCATTATCCACTTATTTTAATACAAGTTCCTGGGCATCGCCAAAGCTGGTGTATCCTGACACAATCACCTTGTCGCCAGCCGAAAGTCCTTCCAGCACTTCGTACTGTCCCGGATTCTGCCGTCCAACAGTAATATTTGTTCTGATAGCCTTGTTTCCCGACTTGTCCAGCTTGAAAATCCACTGTCCTCCGGTATTTTGATAGAAGCTTCCTTTTTCGATAATCAGGGCGTCCTCCGGCTGTCCCAATTCTATCTGTATTCTGTATGATTTGCCAATTCTTATATTGTCAGGCGTTTCACCGATAAACACGAGATCGATTTCAAACATGCGGTCTTTAATCTCCGGATTCAGCTTGGTTATTTTCAGCAGATACTTTTTGTTCAGATATGTGACAGTTGCCGTCAAGCCGATGGCAACGCGGTCGATATAGTATTCGCTGACTTTTGTGTTAATCTTCAAATCGTCAATCACTTTCTGCTCGCCGATATTTGCTCCCGCTCCGATTTTTTCGCCGTATATGGCGCTTATAAAACTCAGTTGTCCGTTGATTGGCGCCCTGATAATGAGGTTATCCAGTCTCTCGCGGCTATGCATGTACCGTTTTTCCTCGCGCTGCATGTCGCTTTCCATGAGGCTTGACTGTATAAGATTCATCAGCGAATCGCTTTTCAGTTCGTTGAGCAGCATGATAGTGTTTTTCTGCTGGAAATTAAATTCGTCCGAAGCCACATCCAGTTCGGCCTTGCTTTTTATTCCCATCTGATATTCTTCACGGTCAAGTACGTACTGTTTGTTGAGTCGTTCCAGGTCGTATTCCGTTTTGAGCATGCTGCGTCTTAATTCCGACGACCGTCTTTCCATTTGCAGTAATTTTTCTTCGTGAGACACTTTTTTCTTGTCGAGTTCATCCCTTTCATCATTGATAGTTCTTTGCAGTTCATTGTTTTTCAGAATCATGATGATGTCGCCCTGCTTCAGCATGCTTCCTTCTTCGGCAACGATGCTGTCCACCGTACCGCTTTCGAGGCTGTTGACTTTAATAGTCATTTTGGGTTGTGCGATGCCTTCCAAATCTATGTATTCCATAAATTTATCATGTTTAACTTCTACAATTTGGAGGTTTTCCGCATCATAGCGCAGTTTCGAGGGGCCTCCCATCGACTTCGACAGGTAGATAATGAGGGCGGTAACGGCAAGGCCTGCTAAAATGTAGTATTTGTATTTTACTACAGGGTGTTTTTTCTTTAACTGAATATCCATAATTTTATATTTTTTTTTAATTATTTGAGTAATGATTCATAATCTTCGGTAAGGGGAATATTTTTTTCAAAATCGTAGAGCGTCAGTCTCCTGATAGTATAATAATACGACCAGAAATTCCACAGAGTGTTGATATAGTTTCTTTTGGCAGCGTCTTTTTCGGTGATTGCGCTGTTGAGTTCGAGAATTGTTGATCGTCCCATAACATACAGGCGCTGGGCTACATCGTTGCGTTTATTGGCAGTATAGTCGGTTTTTTCGGCTATGCGTATCTGACCTGCCTGCAGGTTGAACTGCCTGACCAGTTTCAATATTTCCTGCTCGAAGCTGATACGTTCCTGTTCTATCTGCACTTCCGTTAAGCGACGGTTTGATTCGGCAACTTTGAGTCGTCCGCGGTTGAGTCCCCAGTCAAGAATCGGCACTCTTATCCCCAGCTGTACATATTGCTGGTTAATAGGGTCTTTATATGCCGTACTCAGTTCCGTGCCTGTTTTTGAAAGGCCTAACTGGGCATTCAAGTCCATCTGCAATCCGGCGTTTGCCTTATAGTATGCAACCTGGCTTTCGCTCTCGATTTCACGACGTTTCATGTCAATGATTGAGGGACTGTTTTCTATTGCCATGTACAGGGCTTTATCGGGACTGATATTCAATTCGGGAACTGTGGCGACTGTGATTACTTCAATAGGCACGGTGTCCTTTATTCCGAGGTATGTTCTGAACGACTGCATATTGTCTTCGAGACTTACTTTGGCGTTCATCAGGTTTGTTTCCTCGTTCAGCCGCTTGACTTCCATTTGCAGCATTTCGCTCTCGGTGATGCGTCCGATTTTGTAACGTCCTTCGGAAAAGGCGTATAGCGTGTCGGCGCTCCGGTAATTGGTTAGCGCTATGTCGAGATTTGTCTGTGCCAGCGCCAGGGAAAAAAACTGTGAAATGACGTTATACGAGACGTTTTCAAGTGTTGCGACATAGTTTTTTTTGGCAGCTTCAAAACGCAGGGGTTCAGTCTTTTCGCTCCATTTCAGCGAATTGTATCCGTTGAGAGACTGCCGGAACGAAATTGATACCGGATTTGTTCTGTAACTGTGAGAGTTAACCTCTCCGAACATATCGAGCCTGTTCAGTCCCGTGCTGAGGGATATGTTTCCTCCGGTTAGCGGAATATTCTGACTTACAGAGATGTTACCGTCAACAATAAGCTGGTTTTGCTGAACAAACTGCGAAGTACCGTCGGGCATGGTTATGACATTGATCTGGTGATTGAAATTCGGCGTCGATGAGAAACTTATCGACGGGAGACTGTTTGCCTTGAAAGAACGATAGGTCCAGTATGCCGCATGGAAATTGTGCCTTGCCGCAACAACGGAAGGCGATTGACGTCGAGCCAGATTTATCGCCTCTTCCATCGTCATTGTCAATGGTTTAACTTCCTGCGCATAGAGCGCCATCACTGTAATCAGTGAAAAAAAGATACATGTTATGTGTTTATTTATCATATTACCAATATTTTAATACTATTTTATCATATAATCGCAACATTATATACAAAAACTGTGCCAAACAGATAACAGTATTAAAACTAATGATTTAGCAAAAGCGGTACTTTTGCAGGATGTGCGATTCCGCACATTTGGTGTGCGAAATCGCACGTTTTTGGAAAAATCGTGTTTGCTGTATGGGTGTTTCAATGATATATATGTTGATATACACGTGTTTATGCAAAACTGTAAAAAATTGTGTTTCTGTGCGATTTTGCACACTGCGGAAAAATCGCTGAATGTAAAGCGTTTTGCTTATACAGGGATTTTATATTTTAATTTCTACATGATGATCCAAAAACGGTATCGACCAAATTGAATGAAAATCTTACTATATCCATATTATTGTAAATTAATTTATTATTATATATTTTTGTCTTAATTGAAATGAATTATATCCTTTTTGAAATGAATTCCATTCTTATTGAAATAGGTTCCATCCTTATTGAAATGGATTCCATCCTTATTGAAAATAGGTTCCATCCTTATTGAAATGGGTTTCATTCTTATTGAAAAATGCTTTGTACTGTAGTATGAAGGACAAAACAAGTTTGCGAGAAGCTTCGTACTGCAGTACGAAGGATAAAACAAGTTTGCGAGAAGCTTCGTACTGTAGTATGAAGGATAAAACAAGTTTGCGAGAAGCTTCGTACTGCAGTACGAAGGATAAAACAAGTTTGCGAGAAGCTTCGTACTGCAGTACGAAGGATAAAACAAGTTTGCGAGAAGCTTTTCGCTTAAGCGAGAAGGGCAAAACAAGTTTGCGAGAAGCTTTTCGCTTAAGCGAGAAGGACAAAACAAGTTTTCGAGAAGCTTTTCGCTTAAGCGAGAAAGACAAAACAAGTTTGCGAGAAGCTTTTCGCTTAAGCGAGAAAGACAAAACAAATTTTCGAGAAGCTTTTCGCTTAAGCCCTCGTACGGCGTAGTCTCCAGACTACGTCGTGCTGAAAGTAAACAATTTCAATGTTGCCAAAAATAAGCTGGATGAATGGATTTATTTCCTGAAAAACACCAGGATAGAAAGGGGCTTTAGCGCTAAGGGATTACTCAAAGCTCAAAAGACACTGGATTATACCAAACTCTCAAAGGAAGAACAGGCTGAGTACGACTATATACAGGAGTCAAAAAACACGTCATCCGGGACAAATAGATACAGCTATAGTAATGGGAGAAGAAAGAGGCAGAGCAAAAGGTCGAGCGGAAGGTTTAATTAATGTTGTCATCAACTGTAAACGTAACGGTTTATCAATAGAACAGATACAGGCGATTACCGGTCTCGGCGAGGAAAGGATTTTGGAAATCCTTCGCTCAAACAGTTAAGAATCCGGATTTGTTTACCCTTGTCAGACATTCCTGTTTTTTCATACGTTACTTTAAAAAAAACTCATATATTTGTACAAAAAAGTTAGTATGCCAGACATATCGGAAAAAGGAATCAGGATGCCGGCTTCTCCAATAAGAAAGCTTGTGCCATACGCAGATGCAGCTAAGGAAAGAGGGATAAAAGTATATCATCTTAATATAGGACAGCCGGATATTGCGACTCCGCAAACAGCTCTGAACGCCATTCGGCGCTATGAAAACAACATAATCGAGTATGGACATTCGGCGGGAAACTTGTCATACCGCAAAAAACTGGCGAAATATTACAATAAACTGGGGATTGATATTTCGCATGAAGACATACTTATTACCACCGGCGGGTCCGAAGCATTAGTTATAGCTCTGAATATCTGCCTTAATCCCGGCGAAGAAGTGATAGTACCCGAACCTTTCTACACAAATTACAATTCGTTTGCAATGCAGGCAGGAGTGAAAATCAAGCCAATCACAACAAGCATCAAATCGGGATTCTCGATGCCTTTGATGAAAGAGTTTGAAAAGCTCATAACACCTTCGACAAAAGCCATTCTCCTGTGCAATCCGAACAATCCGACAGGCTACCTGTATTCCAGAAACGAACTGGAACAGCTAAGGGACATTGTCGCAAAACACAACCTGTTTCTGATTTCGGACGAGGTATATCGCGAATTTTGTTACGACGGATTTGAATACTACTCATGTATGGAACTGAAAGGTATCGAGGACAATGTGATACTCGTCGATTCCACATCGAAACGTTACAGCATGTGCGGAATCCGCGTAGGCGCCTTAGTTACAAGAAACAGGCAGGTTGCAGAATCAATACTGCATTTTTGCCAGGCGCGCCTCTGCGCTCCGGCTATCGGACAGATAGCCGCCGAAGCCGCCCTCGACACTCCGGAAGAATATTTCAGCGAAATACACAAAGAATATCAGGAGCGACGCAACTGCCTGATTGAGAAACTGAACAAAATCGAAGGAGTGTTCTGTCCCATGCCCAAGGGAGCGTTTTACACCATTGCCAGGCTTCCTGTGGACAGCGCCGAAGATTTCTCAAGATGGTTGCTCGAGGACTTTGAATATCAGGGTCAAACCGTCATGCTGGCGCCCGCGTCGGGATTCTATCATGCAAACGACAGAGGAATTGACGAAGTGCGAATTGCATACGTTCTGCAAAAACCTGACTTGATCAACGCCGCAAAATGCCTGAAACATGCTCTAAGAAAATATAATAACTAATATAATAATAATGTAATATGGGAAATTCTAAAAATACAAACGTCACAGTAAAAATTGTCCTGCCACTGCTTGCCGTCACAGTTATGACAATCTATAAATCTGCGGCTCAGGAAGCAGACAAAGTCGCGTCGTTCAAGATAGGCGACGTAACCGTAAGCGTCCTTTCCGAAGGGCAGCAGAACAACAATACGGCAAATCTTATTGGAACCACGCCCGAAATGCTCAAAAAACATGTTCCCGACGGAACTTATCCTGCTGCCGTCAATGCATTTCTTGTGCATGCAGGCAACAGAACCGTTTTGATAGATGCAGGTTTCGGACGAAATCTGTTCGACAATTTGCAGTCGCTGGGTACGCCGGCTGAAAAAGTAGATATCATTCTGCTGACACACATGCATGGCGACCATATCGGCGGACTGATCAGGGATGGCAAAGCCACGTTTCCGAATAGCGCGCTCTATCTTCCGCAACCCGAATATGACTATTGGATGGGCAATGCTGAAAGAGGCGGTCAGGCACAGTCTGTTATAGCCGCTTACAAAGACAGGCTTCACCTGTTTGTCCCCTCAGAGGCAGACGATGCAAAGGAAATTATCCCCGGAGTTAAAGCCATTGCTGCATACGGACATACGCCCGGACATACCGGATATCTGTTTGAATCTGCCGGCTCGCGCATATTCATCTGGGGAGATTTGACTCACGCCATGGCTGTGCAAATGCCTCATCCCGAAGTGGCAATCACTTATGACGTCAATCCGGAACAGGCTGTGGCCTACCGTAAAAAACTTCTGGATTATGTTGCAAAAAACAAAATCACGATTGCCGGAATGCATATCGCCTTCCCTTCGGCAGGAAATATAAAGGCAGACGGCAAAGGCTACATATTTACTCCGTTACAATAAAAAAACTAATAATAACAGCAATATGATAAAAAAAGGTTTTTTACTGCTATTTTTAATAACAGCACTTGTATTTCAAGTATCCGGACAGAGAAAGGAAGCCCGTCTTCTTCGTTTTCCGGCGGTTCACGGCGACAGGTTAGTGTTCTCGTACGCAGGTGATTTATACTCGTCTTCTTCGAAAGGAGGAGTCGCAAAAAAACTGACCACAGGCGAAGGCTACGAAATGTTTGCACGATTTTCGCCCGACGGCAATCAAATAGCCTTTACTGCACAGTATGACGGAAATACGGAAGTTTACCGGATGCCGGTTGATGGCGGTGAACCGGTACGCATCACATACACCGCAACTCTCGGACGCGACGACCTGTCGGACAGAATGGGTCCCAACAACATAGTAATGACATGGAAAGACGACAAAACCGTTGTTTACCGTTCGCGCATGAAATCGTTCAACGACTTTAAAGGCAGTCTGTTTCTGGCTTCTGTCGATGGCGGAATTTCCGAAGAACTCCCGTTGCCGACAGGCGGATTCTGTTCGTATTCGCCGGACAGGACAAAACTGGCTTACAATCGCGTATTCAGGGAATTCAGAACATGGAAATACTATAAGGGCGGTATGGCGGACGATATCCGTATATACGATTTCAATACAAAACAGACTGAAAATATAACAAATAACGCGTATCAGGATATTTGCCCGATGTGGACAGGCGATTATATCTATTATATATCAGACCGCGACCGTATTATGAATCTGTTTTCATACAATGTCAAAACCAGAGAAACAAAAAAGGTGACAGATTTCGATACATACGATATTAAATTTCCCTCGCTTGGCGACAAGTCAATAGTGTTCGAAAATGGAGGATATATCTATTCTTTTGACTTGAATACTCAAAAATATGAGAAACTTACGATATTTATCGAGGAAGATTTCAGCGGAGGACGTTCGGTGTTGAAAGACGTCTCGAAAGCCGTTCGCAATATCGACCTTTCTACAGACGGAAAAAGAATTGTACTGTCGGCAAGAGGCGATATTTTCACCGTGCCGGTTACTTCGGGTATAACCCGCAATTTAACTGAGACATCGGGCGTTCACGAAAGAGATTCGCAATGGTCGCCCGACGGAAAGCATATTGCTTATATATCCGACGAAACGGGTGAAGATGAAATATTTATCCGTAACCAGGATGGACTGCAAGCACCGGTTCAGCTGACAAAAAACAGCGATACATATAAATATGGAATAGCATGGTCGCCCGACAGTAAAAAAATACTCTGGAGCGACAAACTCCAGCGACTGCGTTACATTGACGTTGATTCGAAGAAAATCACAGAGATTGCGCAAACAGTCGATGGAGAACTTCGCGACTTCTCATGGTCGCCTGACAATAAATGGATAACCTACACTTGTCCGCGTTTCAATACCACGGCAGTAGTCATGATATACAACGTCGATTCGGGTAAAAAAGAAGAAGTTACCGACGACTGGTTCGACTCGTGGGCGCCTTCGTTCAGCGACAACGGCAAATATCTGACTTTCATATCGGCAAGAGATTTTAATCCCATATACAGCAATGTGGAATGGAACTATGCCTATTCGGGAATGAGCAAAATATACATCGTGCCACTCAGCAAGAAAACTCCTTCGCCTTTTGCATATACAAACGACGAAGCAACTGTAAAAGAAGAAAATATACCGGAAACTCCAAAGAAAGCAGACAATAAAAAAGCTGACGACAGTAAAGAAGGGAAGTCTTCGGTAGAAAAAATAGAGATTGATTTCGACGGAATAAAAGGCCGGTCTCTGGCGCTCGATATTCCCGCAGGAAACTATGGCAGTCCAATATTTGTGGACAATTCAATCTATTACAGCCGTTATGCAGGAGGCTCAAGAGGACTGTACATGTTCGATTTAAAATCGAAGAAAGAAAACGAACTCGGCAATTTCAATATTGAAGCAATTACGTCGGACATGAAAAAGTTCTTAGTCAGTTCATCATCGGGATATGCAGTGATCGATACCCCGAAAGGCAAGATAAACGTCGATAAGACAATAGATTTATCGGAGGTGAAAGTATTCGTCAATCTTCGCGAAGAATGGAACCAGATATACAGCGAATGTTGGAGACAGATGCGCGACTTTTTCTACGATCCCGGATTGCACGGCATTGACTGGAAAGCGATTCGCGAAAAATATGCTCCTCTGGCAGAACACGTGAACAACCGTAACGATTTGAATTATATTATAGGCGAAATGATTGGCGAACTGACTACAGGCCACAGCTATATTGCCGGTGGCGACAAATATGCTCCTGCAAGAGTGAGTACAGGTCTGCTTGGCGCAAAAATCAGCAGAGACAAATCCGGCTATTACCGTATAGACCGGATTCTCGAAGGACGAAACTGGACGCCGGAATTACGTTCGCCCCTAACCGAAATAGGAGTGGATGCCGCTGAAGGCGACTTTATTATTGCCGTCAACGGAAAATCGACAGCTAAAATCAACGATATATACGCTGCTCTGTACGATAAGGCTGGCAAACAGATTGAACTGACTCTCAACAGTGCAGCATCCGAAACCGGAAGCCGGAAAGCGCTGGTTAAGCCCATAGCCGACGAATCGAATCTCTATTATTTCGACTGGGTGCAGGGAAATATCGAAAAAGTAAACAAAGCGACCAACGGTGAAGTGGGATACATTCATATCCCCGATATGGGCGCAGAAGGATTGAACGAATTTGTTAAATACTACTATCCCCAGCTTAATAAAAAGGCTCTGATTATTGATGACAGAGGAAACGGCGGCGGCAATGTATCTCCCATGATTATTGAACGTTTACGTCGTGAACTGTCGCTGCTGATTGCGCCAAGAAACGGTCGCCCGGAAATAAAACCCGGCGGAACTATGGCCGGTCCGAAGATTCTTCTGGTGGACTTGTACTCCGCTTCCGACGGCGATTTGTTTCCTTACCAGTTCAAATACCACAAACTGGGCAAGGTTGTCGGAATCCGTACATGGGGTGGCGTGGTTGGAATACGGGGAACTTTGCCCATTATTGACGGCGGTTCTCTGAACCGTCCGGAATTTGCTCACCTCGACGCGGAAGGCAAACAATTTGTAATAGAAGGATATGGTGTAGAACCGGATATTGTTGTCGACAACGACCCTGCAAAAGAATATGCAGGCGAAGACCAGCAGCTGAATAAGGCTATCGAACTTATATTGCAGGAATTAAAAGCAAAGCCGGTAAATATTCCCGACAAATTCCCCGCATATCCCGACAAGTCGAAGTAATACAAAATGTCGCACCGAATGTGAAACAGTGATTGTTGTTTAGCGCTATGATGATGCAGATTTACAGCTATGTCAAACCTCTAAGCCTGTCAACGGAAACGACGGGACTTGTACGTACTGACGGCGTCGCCCTGTCGGAACTGATGGAGCTGCCCGACGCAAACGCACGCAGACAGCGTCTGTTAGACGCCGTACTTGCCGAAGCCGGTCTTCCGGCACAAAGCTC
>JAISDK010000276.1 GCA_031264875.1 Prevotellaceae bacterium | reverse complement strand
CTCCTACAGGGTCAAAGTCAAAACCGTAGTTTTTCATGCGGTATTTCTCCCTGTTTCTTTCAAAATAGCTGTATCCCGCAGCGGCGTTGATTTTGTGTTTCTCGCCTGATGAACGGACGAAGGAGAAGTAACCTTCGGCGTTTACCTGTTCGGTTTTGTCGTTTTCAATCTCCGCTGTTCCCAGTCCCGAACGGTTTGTCGCTTCACCTCTCTGCAAATAGGAGGGTTCGTAGAGTTTGCGTTCCCACTGGCGGCTTTCATAGCCGAATGTCTGGCTGTAGGTCAGTCCCTTAACAGGGAGGATATTGAGTTTCAGTTCCACATCCGGACGAAACCACTTGTCCACTCCATTGTCGGTTATGTTCTTTGCGTCATATAGGGAATTTCGGTCAGCCACCATACTCACCGTCTGGGGCCAATCGACAGAAGGATACTCTGCGTATGGCGACCGGGTTGGATTGGCGAACCATGGAGTTCCTGCAGTCGCCTTATCCCGATTGCGGTCTGCCTGACGATACGTGATATGCGTATTGATGTCGAGCCAGCCGTCCAGAAATTTGAAGGCTCCGTTGATACGTCCGCTGAAGTCTTTACGGTTGTCGCCGAACATTGTTCCGCGATTGTCCTCATACATGGCTGTAGCGAAGATTTTTGCATCGCGCGAGCCTCCGTTAAGGTTAACGACGTGGCGTTGCGACGTGGGGTTGTCTGCCAAAGAAGCTTCGTACCAGTCATAATCGCCAGGCAAATTAGAGCCTTTATACTGCCGGTATTCCGATGCGGTCATTACGCGAGGTTTAGCAAAGGTGTTTTTGAAAATCACTTCACCGGTGTAGGTAAGTTTCATTTTACCTTCCTGCGCCTGCTTGGTGGTAATCAAAATGACGCCGCCCGTAGCGCGCGAACCGTAGATAGCCCCGCCGGAAGCGTCTTTCAAAATATCAATCGACTGAATATCCTCCTGAACAACTGAACGGATATCGCCACCAGGCATACCGTCAATAACGATCAAAGGTCCAGACGCTGCATTAATCGAAGCCCTACCGCGCAATTGAAGTTTCAAGTCCGAGTTAGGGCTTGGCGTTTCATTCATTACCAGACCGCTTACTCTTCCGCTCAAGGAGTTAGCGATAGTTGCTCCGCCAAGACCCTGCGGCAGTTCACGTGCAGAAATGGTAGTAACAGAGTTCGTCAACTGTCTTTTTTCGAGTGTACCATAACCGACAACGACTACTTCGCCTATCTGCTGTACATCCTCTTCCAGAGTTACATTTATAACAGTCTGACTGCCTACCTGTATCTCTTTGGTTACAAATCCAACGAATGAAAATACCAGCACAGCGTTCCTGTCCGCCACAGTTATGGAATAATTTCCGTTTTCGTTGCTTGCCACGCCGGAAGTGCTTCCCTTGATGGCTATACTTACACCCTGAAGCGCTTCTTCTCCAGTGTCTTTTACTGTTCCTGTCACAGTAACGCTTTGCTGTGCAAACAGCGAAAGCGTGAGAATAAACATGCCTGCGGTAAGAAATATTTTCCGCAATGCGTTTTCTTTAAAAAATTTCTTAATCATAATATTTAATTAGTTTACAATTTTTTGTTAAATACTTAGTTTCTTTTTGATAGATGAATGTTATTCACCGTTTTTTCATAATGCCGGTTTCACTACCGAACTTCCGGCCAATAATCAGTTTTCTTTTTTCAATTCATAGGCATGTTAATTTTATAGGTTGGACATAACATAATGATGTCTTCATTTGCATCTGCTGATGCGAACAAAACACAATAAGATACCGCCCCGTAAAGAAAATACGGGGGAGTATAGGAAGATATGTGATTACCGATCTGCTGTGTGTGTGTGTGTGGCAAAAATCGTGCCAAAGTAGTTAAATGCTACCGATTTTATCAAATATTTATGAAAAAAAAGACACATATTCTTATATTTTTCTATCCACATTTAAAGATCAATAAAAAACAGCAAAAATATTTTGCTCTACTTGAGGGGGGCAAAGGTATGAACATTTTTTTCACAAAAACAATTTTTTTGCGAACATAGATAAACTATTTTCTTCTTCCAGTTTTTATGTCCCGTAAAAAACGGATAATAAACAGTTAATAAAATTAAGTGGATAATAAATATCATAAAAAATATTTTTTGTCTCGATTATCGTTTGAACTGTAATTCTATGTTTCTTTAAGATTTTTTAACCTTTTTTATCAATTGAAATCGGAAATTTCATGTATTTGCGTAACATGGGTTGTGTAATCAAAAATAAATTACCTTTGCCGCATTATTTTTAATATGAAATTTTAATATGCAAAGACAAAAAAGAGTATTGGCGATACACGACATTTCCTGCTTCGGCAGATGTTCTCTCACTGTGGCATTGCCTGTTATATCGGCGGCAGGCATTGAAACCACCGTGCTGCCTACGGCGGTATTATCAACTCACACGGGAGGTTTTACAGGTTTTACATACAGGGATCTCACACAGGATATTTTACCTGTTGTGAACCACTGGCACGGTCTTGGACTTGAATTTGACGCGATTTATACGGGTTTTCTGGGTTCATTCGAGCAGCTTGACATCGTTTCGGAGATTTTCGACATGCTGAAAAAAAACGGAGTACTGGTTGTTGTTGATCCTGTAATGGCGGACTATGGCAAACTGTATTCTATTTTTCCATCGAATTTTCCGGATGGTATGCGCAAACTTTGTCAAAAAGCGGACGTGATTGTTCCAAATCTCACGGAGGCTGCATTTTTGCTTGACGAACCGTATCACGAGGGACCGCATACACGGGAAGAAATTGAACATATATTGCACGCCCTTTCGTCGCTCGGACCTAAACATGTTGTCGTTACAGGAGTAAGTTATGACGGGATACAGCTTGGATCTGCATGTTACAATGCTGATACGGGCGAATTTTCATACACGGGCGAAACACGTATCGAACCTATGTATCATGGCACAGGCGATGTGTTTGCAAGCGCACTGGTTGCCGCCTTGCTTGGCGGCTGTACACTGGCTAAGGCAAATAGCATAGCTGTACGTTTTACGGTCGCAAGTATTGCCCGAACTAAAGAAGCTGCAACCGACAACCGTTTTGGAGTGAACTTCGAGGCTGGTCTGGCCGGTCTGAAAAATTTAATATCCGAATATTAATGCAGTGTTTTTTCCGTATGATAGAAAAATTCAAACAGTTATCATTAAATGTTAAGTTGTTTATACTGCTTGCTATTATCCTGATCATAGGAATCATATTGAGATGGGATTACATAAAATACGAGGCGTCGCGGAGTTTTAATTTTTTCAGTAATGACAGAGATACCATAACTGTCAACAGGTAACAAAATCGCATTGTAAAAAAATAAGATGGAAACTTAAAGCGCCATCTTATTTTTTTATGTTATTAACTCATGCTACCGGATATTTTATTTTTTTGAGTATCAACCCATGAGATTCAGGATTTCTTCCTCATAGGCATTAAATTTTTCACTTTTAAATTCGGAATAATTTAACTGCCTGAGTATATTTATCAGATTCTTATAATAAGATACACATTCTTCGTAATTTTCAAATACCGGATGCGTTCTGCAAATTTCGAGGACAAAATCAAGCATGTATCTCTGACGTTCCATTGGCGTGGAGGCATCTGTTTTATCGAAGGCATCCTGTTGCAGAATCACAAAATCAATAAGTTCCGATTTCCAGAAGCGGTCGTGATATTCCAGAGGCACCCCATCGTCGCCCAGTATGTTTATCTGTTCGGCAGCTTCTTTTCCTTTCAGGATAATATTTTTGCTTTCCGCAATGTGTTCAAGCCAGTTTTCTTCGACCGTTGTATTGAGATATTCCTGTATTTCCGAATATTCAAGATATTTGGAATAGCTGTCCACAGGATCGACGGCAGGGTATCTTTTGCTGTCGGCACGCGACTGTGCAAGAGCATAGAAACAGCGCGCTACTTTTCGTGTCGATTCAGTGACAGGTTCCTTGAGGTTTCCCCCTGCCGGCGACACCGTTCCAATAAAGGTAACCGAACCGCTTTTGCCGTTATTCAGCACTACATATCCTGCACGGGAATAAAAGTTGGAAATGATAGCCGACAAATCCATCGGGAAAGCGTCGGCTCCGGGCAATTCTTCCAGACGGTTACTCATTTCTCTGAGCGCCTGCGCCCATCGCGACGTTGAATCAGCCAGAAGAAGTATTTTAAGTCCCATCGACCTGTAATATTCGGCCAGAGTCATTGCCGTATATACCGAAGCTTCGCGTGCTGCAACCGGCATGTTGGAGGTGTTGCATATAATAACGGTACGTTCCATTAAACGGCGTCCGGTACGCGGGTCATCAAGTTTGGGAAATTCCATAAATATCTCTACTACCTCGTTAGCTCTTTCTCCACAGGCAGCCATGATGATTATATCTGCTTCTGCCTGCTTTGCCAAAGCATGTTGCAGTACCGTTTTTCCCGAACCGAAAGGACCGGGAATAAAGCCGGAACCTCCTTCGGCTATGGGGTTAAAAGTGTCGAATATACGTACTCCCGTTTCCATTATTTTGAATGGACGCGGCTTATTCCTGTAACAGGTAACGGGCATTTTAACTGGCCATTTCTGTACCATTGTCACCTCCCTGTCGTTGCCTTCGCTATCGGTTAGAATTGCAATAATGTGATTTATGGTATAGCTGCCCTCCTTTGCCACACTTTTCACAGTATAGTTGCCGTGGAATTTGAAAGGCGTCATTATTTTATGAGGCAAACTGTTTTCGGTCACTTCGCCCAGCCAGCTGCCTGCTTTTACCACTTCGCCTTCGTGTACAAGAGGAGTAAAATGCCATTCGGAAGTACTGTCCAGAGCGTCGGTATATTCGCCCCGTTTAAGGAAAACGCCTTCCATTGTTTTGAGATTGTTCTGTAAACCGTCGTATATACTCGAAAGTATTCCGGGTCCCAGGGAAACTTCGAGCATGTGTCCCATAAATTCCACATCGCAGCCTGTTTTTAGTCCGCGAGTACTTTCGAATACTTGCACAAATGCCTTGTTGCCAATTATTTTAATTACTTCTGCCATCATCCGGACACCGTCCAGCATTACGAAACAAATTTCGTTTTGCGACACAGGCCCGTCAACTTCCACTGTCACAAGATTTGATATTATTCCCGATACTTTACCTCTTGTATTCATTTTTTTACCAAGTCATCAATTAATTTTCTAAACAGTTTCTTTCCGTTTTCGCTATTCAAAGCCAGCCACCGGTCAGCAATATGCGCTTTTTGTACTATTCCAAGCGCTACGTCTATACTAAAATATTCCATAATATTGATTTCGTCTATCTGTTTCCAGCGAAGCATGTCCAGTTTGTTTTCCCTTTCGAGCAAGTTATGAGTTTCGAGCGCCTGGAACAATTCAGGAGCATAATCCTTTTCGCGTGACAAGCCAAAATCCGGACTTACATTTTTCAGTAAAAAGTCTGTAACAGCATCTTTTTTTAGCAGATAATCTTCCGACAATATTCCAAGTTGCCGGCTTAAATATGCCGCCTGAATATTTTTCATTTCCCTGTCGAATCTAAACCACTTTGCAATGAAGGTATTGTCGGAATTTTCCGCTTTATCGTAATAAAGCTCCAGCAGGTATTTTTCGGCAACGGATTCGTCGGGATTTGTTTTATGCTCGGCCTTATAGTTATCCATATATTCGAGAAAATAAAGCATATATTCCGGTAAAGCAGACCTGTCCAGGTCATCAGTCGATCGAAATTCCAGTTTTCCGCCTTTTTTCCATGCCCTGTTTTTACCGTAAATAGCGGTAATCAGATTATAGTTGTCAATGCCGTTTAATAAAACATGGGCATAATCAGCATCCTTGTCCGAAATTTTTTCCAGAATATAATCCCTGATGTGCAAAAAGTCGAAATTTTGAGAACTTTCCGTCTCAAAAAACAATTCGGGTAAACTTGATATCAGACAGTAATATTTTGACATGACGAGGATTTTTATTGAGTGTCCTGACCGAACAGCAGTTCTGAAACTTTAGGGCGAAGATGTGCTTTAAAAAGATTGTCAAAATCTTCGTCGGTGAAACTAATGTAGTAGCCTTCTTCCCTGGAACCGATTTTAAATCCCGATTTCATACGGTTGTCATCGCTGATATCCATCGACGACATGACTGAAGAAACTTTTTGGGTAAGATATTCGGATACGGCCTGTTTCTGTCCTTCGGGAACAATCATGTACAGATTGAGACTCTCTGAATTGTGAGGATTGAATTGCTCTGTTGCGGTCATTATCAGCGACTGGACGAACGAAGCATCTTCAAAAGCATGTTTGATGTCGGGACTTACCGTTTTGGTCAGTATCAGATTTTCGATAGACTGTTTGACCTCGCTGATGATTTGCCTGCCAGCCAGTTTTATCTCCGCATTGGCATTTGCCCCGGTTTCCGCAGCCTGTTTTTTTGCTGCAATCTCTATTTCCCTTGCCTTGCTCTTTGCTTCGGACAATATTTTTTCTGCTTCGATTTTAGCCTGATTAAGAATAATTTCCGCTTCCTGTTGCCCTTTTGATAAACCTTCGTTATAAAGTTTATCCGTCAATTCCTGAAGTTTATTCATATACATATATTTTTTTTTGCTGCCCGCAAAGGTATAAAAAAATTGGTAACTACTCAGGTTAATCATTATACCGCTTGTAACCGTGCTTTAGTTTACGGATATATGAAAATTTTCATATATATCTATTTACCGATTATCCTGTATTTTACCGTAATTACAGGGAAGTCTTCCGGACGGGATTCGCTGATAATCCCGCCGTTTTATGTTTTTAGCGGACAGTAGTGATTTTTTTTAGTAAATTTGCACCGTTTTTCACAAAAGAGACTGACGGGATTTCTGCTCTTTTGTGAACTCTCAGGAAAGACAAATTATCAGGAATCCCGACAAATATGAAATATCATGACAAATAGAAGAGAATTTCTCAAAACCGGCGTACTTGGAGGTGCGG
>JAISDK010000234.1 GCA_031264875.1 Prevotellaceae bacterium | reverse complement strand
GGCCGCCTGAATCGGCGCACCGGTCAGGTCGGTCACAATCCCGAAAATATTCCCGAATGTATCTATTTCGGTTCTTGAACAGGACAGCAGCATACATGCCGTGACAAGTAAACTCCATTTCAAACAAGTCTTTTTCTTTTTCATATTACACATATATCAATCTGTTTTTTATAATTATTTATTTTCCGCTTCATAAATCGCCCTGACATCGTTCGCGTTCAATGTCCGGTCGTAAAATCGGATATTATCCAGTTTCATAGCGTACACATTTCCATACAACCAGTGCGTCATTCCATAACATCCGAATTGTATTCTCGACGGTCTAGTGTCCGAAGATGCATAATAAGACCTGATAGACGTTTCAATCTATCCACAGTCAGTATGCCTGTCCCCACATTAAGCTGGACATCCACGGTTTTAGCCACTCCTGCCTGCATGGTAACCGACAGCGAGGCCGTCTGGTAACCGTCTTTCATCACCTGCACCGTATATTGACCGGGGTCTATCTCATGATACTCGTATCTTCCGTCGTTTCCGGTCGTTGTTTTTACGCCGCCCGGATTCAGTGTCACGCCGGCAGCCCAGACCGGCTCTCCCGACTTGAAATCCGTCACAATGCCGTTGATATTCCCGAACATGTCTACTTCCGACCGGGAACAGGTAAACAGGAGTATGGTCGTGAGGATCAGACCGGCGCTTGCTGCCCAAATTATCTTTTTCATCGTCATCATTTATATTTGTTTTCTGCTAAGAGACACTGCCCAACGGATTAAAATATTCGTTTGTCACCGGAACGTATCAGTTTCAAATTATGCTATCTCTCCGAATCATAAAGCGTTTTGACATCTTTTGCACTCAATTCACGGTCGTAAACCCGGATATTGTCGATTTTCAGATTAGTGGCAGTCACGTTAGTGCTAATATTATGCATTCCGTTGCCATTGCCTCCGAACTGAAATTTTGTTATAGGCTGGGCAGGTGAAAGAGCATCTTCGGTCGTGGTATCTGCCAATCTTCCGTCTACATACAATTTAATCGTCCATTGAGCACCATTATATAAAACTCCTTTTCGCGAACATGTGATGCCTAAAAAATGCCATTGCCCATCCTGAATAGCCGTAGCGCCATAACTGAAAACGGATGCTCCAATATAAAAAGGAAAACCCGAAGCGGAAAAGGCAAATAGCCCATCTGCGCAGATCAATTGCGGATAGTTGTCTCCCCGATAAGTTTCGGCGCCCATTCCCGAGAAGATAAAGCCATCCCGAAAATCTTTAATCCAAAACAGAATGGAATATTTCGTCAGACCTTCAAAAAGATCATAGGGGATATTCAAATACTGTTTTTCTACTGCCCTGAAGAAAATGGCTTTTCCACTTCCATTTGGCGTATCGGTAATAAATTCCGGATTATTGATCAGGCTGCCGTCATATCCATGGATGGACAAATCTTCTGCCGTTTCGTTGTCGAAGGTGTAATAGGCAACAGGGCCATGTACCCGCCCTTCCGGGTCAATCTCGTCTAACGGTTCTTTCTTGCAGGAAGAAAGAATTGTTACCGCAATAAGAATACTCCATATCCAAAACCAACTTTTCTTTTTCATTTTTTTTATTATATGTAATACAATAAATCTGTTATTTTTCAGCATTATAAATCGTCTTTATTTCCGTTACGTTCAATTCCCGGTCGTAAATCCGTATATTGTCTATTTTTAAATTAGTGGCAATTACGTCAGATCCGATATTATGCATTCCGCCATTACCTCCGAACAGAAGCTTCGTCATCGGGTCTGAGAAATAAGCATCGCTGATCATGGTATCTACCAAATTCCCGTCTATATATAATTTGATGGTCCATTTATTTGTACTTTTTGAACAGGTGATATTTAAAAAATGCCATCGCCCGTCTTGAATAGCCGTAGCGCCATAACTAAAAACAGGTATATACCCCCCGATAGAGAAAGACGAGGCAAGAAATTCAAATTTTCCATTGTTACAGATCAATTGCGGATAATTATATCCCCGATAATAAGTTTCGGAACTCATCACCGAAAAGATAAGGCCATCCCGGAAATCCTTTATCCAAAACAGAATAGAATACCGCGTCTGGTTCTCGAACGGATTGCCGGCGATACTCATACTCTGCTTTTCCGAAGCCCTGAAGAAAACCGCCTTCCCTTCGCCGTTCGGCGTGTCGGTAATGATTTCGGGATTGCCGATCAGGCTGCCTCCATAATAGGTATCGACGGTGTTTTTGGCTGTCCCGTCTTCGAAGGTATAGTAACCTGTCAGACCGTTTTTTACAACATCCTTAGCGCTACCTCCGCCGGATTCTCCGTTGACGGTAAGCGGGATTTCGGCATTTCCGCCGTCGGAGGTGATAATCAGTTTACCCGTATAGATGCGGACGGCCTCCAGTTTTGTCCGGTCGATTTTGACGGTGACGGAGGTCTGCCCGTTGATTCGGGTAGTGCCCGACGACGGCGATACTTCCGCTATCCAGGCGCCGTCTTTGGCAATCTGCCAGTTCAGGTCTTTCCTGCCGGGATTGCTTATCAAAAGGGTACTCATTGAACTGTTTGTCCCGAAATCAATCTCCGTTTTATCCACCTGAAGACGGGCCTGCGCAATATCGCCGGTTGCCGTCACGGTAATGTCGGCGCTGCCGCCCGACGAAGTGATCACCAGACTGTAGGAATAGATTTTGCTGTCCGTCAGTTTCGCCCGGTTAATTCTGACGCTGATGGCCGTGCTTTCCTGCGTGTTCGTTGTCCCCTGAGTGGGGGTGATTGATTCTATCCAGTCGCAATCGTAGATAATCTCCCAGTTCAGTTCGCTTGAGCCGGTATTGGAAATGTTGAACGTGGCGAGGTTGTCACTGGAGCCAAAGGTAAGAGTTGTCCTGTCTACAAACAGATTGCTGACGCCTGCAGCCAGTTGAACGTCTACCGCCGTAGATACGCCGGCCAGCGCCGTTACCGAAAAAGATTCCGTCCGGTAACCATCCTTGATGACCTGTATCGTATACGGGCCGGGATCAATGCTGATATATTCGTACCGGCCGTCGTTTCCGGTCGTTGTCTTGACGCCGCCCGGATTCAGCGTGACGCCGGCTAACCGGACAGGCTCTCCCGATTTGGCATCGGTGACAATGCCATAAATACTCCCGAACACGTCTGTTTCCGACCGTGAACAGGCAAACAGGAGGATGGCCGGGAGGATCAGACCGGCACTTACTGCCCCAATTATTTTTTTCATCGTCATTATTTATATTGGTTTTATACTAAAAATTAGAACCGAATGGCCAGTTGCAGGCCTGCATAATCAGGTGTGGCAATCGGCATGAATGTGTAATTTGTGCTTTTTACACGTATAATACGCCGGGCGCCCGGCGCGGCAATCGCATCAATCAGATTGTAAACATAGATTGCGGCAGCGGCTCCGATACAAACGTTCCGGGCGGTTTCGAAGTTATTGAGATAATCCGAATAGTCGGTTATTTTATGTATGTCGTGTGTCTGGCGGATTTTGGCGGTATAGTCTGCCCGCAAGTTTTCACAAACGATGATGCCGCCCGCACACAAGGCCTCTCCCGCAATCAGACAAATCCCTTTCGCCGAGCTTCCCTTGTGGATTTGTCCCCAGCCGGGCAGAACGGCCGAACGGGAGAAACCTCTCAAGCCGTATTTGTTCGTGAACCCGAAAACGTCGAACATCGCACGCCGTCCTTTTTTGGCTACGGCATAAAGCGTGTGGAACCTGAATTGATGTCGCCCGTTTTTATAGACATCTTCCCAGTATTCATCCACTTTTATGTAATTGATGTATACCGGTTCGCCTTCGGTCACTATTTCGAGCGAATAGACGGTACGGGACTGTCCGTGGACATTGCGGCCATCCGAATGTTCGTCGGAAATAATATTCACCGCGTCACGTACTTTTATCAGTTCCGTTCGCTCGACGGTCTTTATCAGTTCGTGAACGGCAAGCTCGCGGGACGATTCAAGGTCGTTGCCATGATCAGTATACGCTTTCATGAAATAATAAGTGTCATTGCCCGGCGAAGGGAGTACCGACAGCCATCGGGGTTTGATCCTGTCGGATTTGTCGGCTGCCAGCGAAAGGGTTCCTTGCCCCATTACTGCGGCAAGGAACCATACAACCATATTGCATCTCATTGTCATCGCTCTTCCTTATAAGATTTCAAATCCTCCTCTACCTCTTTCTTGTAGCGATCGAATTCAAACTTCACTTTCAGTTTCTGATCTTCAGGAATCTTCTGTTCAAAAGTCTTTGCTATCTCGTTGGCCATTTCGGAAATTCCGCCCGCTTGATACTCCAGACAAACATAGATTTTATACTGATTGTTCGGAAGTTTGAACTTGATGTAGTCAATGACACCGGCATTTTTCACGATTTCCTGGGCCACACTGCTTACAAAGTCGTTGACAGCATCGGACTGGTCCGATACGCTCTGTCCTTTAGTGTCGTTGCCGCCATATAGTCCTATACTGCCTGCTTGCGCTTTCGTCGCGGGAGTTATACGGGCGCTAATCGCACGTACAAATTGTCCGCGTGCCTGTAATTCGGCGACGTTCCTTGCAGTAGATTCATTGAAATGCTGTCCACTACCTACCATCCTTAGGGATGGCTTTTCCAACTGTAGTTTTTCTACGCGATTCAATTCAATTTCCACACCTTCCCCCGTTGCCTTCTTTGAAGCACAAGAACATACGGAGAGGGCAATTACACACATTAATACATTAAATAAAATACTTCTTTTCATAGTAAAAACAGTTTTAATTTTTTGCCTACTTAAAACGGGCATCGGCTCTCCCTTTTGTTTATTTTATATTACTTTATATCACTTTTCTGTCGTCTTCCTTACTCAGCCGGAACTGCTTTTGACAATCCATACGTCGCGACATGTTTTGGATATGTTTTTTAATGCCGGAGATGCTATTATCTGTTATTTCTGTAATTCACGTATGATTTGAATAATATTGTATCCGATCACAAACGGCGTCACGAAAAAGCCGAGCAGACCGGAGACAAAGAATTTTATGCCCAAATAGATCGGTATGGCCCGAAGGTTCAGTACCCAGAGGAATCGCGGGAAATATTGATTGATAAATATCCACCCGCCGTACACGCATGTCAACATATAAGCATTAAACACACGTTCCCCGTCGCGCAAAGCCTGTAAGGGATTAACAGTATATACCACAAAAAATATTGCCGCACAGATGAGTACATGTTTTGCATAACGCCAAACAGTGTAACCTTTTCGGTTCCCGTTACATTCCGGACATATAGGAATGGTGTGCTTGTGTGCGCAATCGTAACATAACCCTTTCCCACAATCTACGCAATGCGCTACGGCCGCTTGGCCGGGATGATAATAACAATTCATGATTTGTCTGTTTGTTGTTTGACTTCTTTTAATTCTTTCATCATGATTCAGGCATCTTTTACATATTTTCCCGTTTTGTCAATATAAAACTTTTTCCCGTTCAATTTTACCAAAGCCATACCCTGTATTTCCTGATTAAAATTCCCCACATCATCATATTTCAGAGGAATGACTTCGTTTTTGTTCTTATCTATATATCCCATTTACCATTCAGCATAACCGGAGCCAAACCTTCAATAAAGCCATACGCTTCGTCATATTTCCAGCGATTTCCTTTTGTATTGATATAATAACATATACCCTTTAATTTTACCAAAGCCAAACCTTGTAAGTCCTGATTAAACTTGCTTGCATTGTCATATTTACACGGAATAACTTCCTTTTTGTCCTTGTTGGTATATCCCCATTTGCCGTTCAATTTTACAGCCGTAAGTTCTTCGTAAAAAAACCCGGCATGATCATTTTTTTTACTTGATTGTAAAGTCGGCGAACTTGAAATCGCTGTGACTCTATCTTTTGGCACGTTTGCCTGATTCGAAAAATAAATACCAATTCCTAAAAGGATAACTATCAATAGCGTATAGATATTATAAAAAATGTATCTTGCAACATAAAAGAAAGCATTTAGAGCATGCATTAGTATAAACATTCCAATAGCAGCAGCATAATAAACAATTACTCCACCTATAATAGCCGTTAATAACGCACTCCCAAAACCGGAGCTGAATAATTGAACTATTACTCCTATTGCTAATACAATCCAAACTCCGAAATAAAAATAAAGTGAAAGATTGTTTGCGAGTGCCGATCTATTATCATCAAGCCAATCACCAATATCACATATAAAATCATTTGCTCTTTCCCATACATTATGACGCCTTACTCTTGGAACAAAAGGCGGTATCAGCTGTGATTGATATTCGGGATTTATCCATCGACCATATTTATCAAATTGAAATTGTGCCATGGTTTTTATTGCTTTGAATATGGAACTATAATACTTGTTGTTACTTGCAGAGGATAAGAGAATATTTCTGCTGTTTCTCCGCCAATCTGTTTATTGTTTGTATTGCATACCAAAGTATATTGCGTTAAATATGGCAAAAGTCTTTGAGTATAGTTTTCATTATCTGTATTCAGAATATCCAAAGCCATTTTTACAGCTATTATGGTCACAAAATTTATGTCGGCAGAAATTCCCGGCTCAAAAGAGATTTTTTCCAGTTCTTCCTCGGTGGTATAGAACCGCCTGTTCTGGCTAACCCGGGCGGAAAGAAGACCGGACACTTCCATAAAATCCCTGTAATTAGGCATATTGCTGGGCAAACAGTAAAATATTTCTCCGGCAAAAGCCCGTTCCCAACAGCCAATCGACATAAACGGCATTTCTATTTGCTGTGCTATATTATTTGCATACAAATCTCCTTCGCGATTATCGGCTCCTCCAATAACGATGGTGTTTTTATCGCAAAACTCTACCAGTTCAGTCACAGGCACATCCTGAACAGTCATATTTTTAGTTACTACTTCTGCATACGGATTGACCTGCAATATGCGTTCTTTCAATGCATCTGTCTTATAACGGCCGACATCGTAAACTCCGCATTGATGACGGCAGATATTGTGATAGCCAAAAATATCGTTGTCAATCAACAAAAAACGCCCAATTCCCGCTTTAGCCAGTTCGAGCGCAAAAAGACTTCCGACGGAACCGCAGCCAATAAACATAGCGCCTTTTTTCAGCATAATATCAGACTCCAATATGCCTGTATTACGGGAAAAAACATCTAATTTTAGCGAATATTTATCCTGTTTGCATTCCCGGCGAGAGCCTAATTGTACAAAATGCAGTTCATCATCTTCCCAATAGCCGACTACTGCACTTCTTTCGTGTATGATATATTCCCAACGTGCTTGAAGAACAAATTTACCGTCAGGGTGTAGATAAAGTCCTTTAATAAAAACTTCTTTTATCCACGATTTCATCCTGTCAAAACGGAGTGCTGCCTTAAGTTTTGTCTTAACATCTACATCATTATTTAAAGCAAGTTCATGATCTAATGTTACTGCATAAATTTCACAAAAATTAGATGCTTCAGTACGATAATCCTCGCCATAAAAATATTTGTCCTCAGTATGATTTTGAAGAGCCTGTTGAATTTTGCTGACAATATCGTTAGGAGTAGCGGGTTCTTCCAATTTAAGATATTGAATCTGTGAAGCTATTTCCTTATCGACAAAACGAAATGGGTTTATCGGCAGAATAAAACCAATGGGATAAATTTTATTTTCATTAAGGTTTGCAGTATCGTCAAATGGTAAAACATTATAACAATTTGTATTCTCCACATAATAGCCTTTCAATTCGCCAACATATTTTTTTTCTATAATTTGTGTCGGGAATATGATTTTAGGCTCCCGTTTTCTATTTGTTTTTATATCACTCATTTCTTAATATCTTTAAACATTTCTTTAGTTTGTCGCCAAGAGTATTCGGCTTTTCCGGCTCGTTTGGCGTATTTTCTGCTGCTCCCGCCGATATGGAATCCTTTTTTTCTTCTTCCGCAACGGGTGTTTGTTCTTCCGTTTGCAGGCAATTCTCCGTTTCCACTGTAGCAGACGTTGTATTCGTAACGGTCAGACTGCTCGCAGCATTGTTGCCCAGCACGGGAAACTCAGTCGGACCGGTAAACCGTAACTCCAGCAGATTTTCAGGAATAATCCCGTCATCCACGCTCCAGTCTATTTTATCATAATGGCATTGACTGTTTACATGATACATTGTCAATCTCATTTTAGGATCGCAGTTAATTAATCCTGATATGGCTCCCAGGGGATTTGCTTTTGCAAACATTACATTTGTACCGTCATCCGTCGAAGAAAAGACATCCATACTTCCGGGATGGCGATGCCAAAGCCCTAAAATTTGCAAATTTCCCTTATACTGTCTGGCTATCACATTTGATAAATAGGTAATAAAATTTGCATCGTATTCAAAATAAGACCTTTGATTGACTGTTTCAATTCCGGGCGGAATGGTCTCTATAACAACCCATATTCCATTGTCCAGGATATATCCGATAAATACTCCTCCTGTCTCAAGAGGATGCCTGTCCAGGGTTTCTGTTACAATAGCGTTGAATGCCCGCTTTGTAAATACAATATGTCGTGTATTCATACTATATTCCATCAGGTTCATTAAACAGATCTTTACTTAAATCTCCTGTCATTACCAATTCTAATGCAGTCAGCCATTTCACAGCCCATGTTAAAGTTTGTACAGCTGTTGTCTCTGCGGGTTTTTTGTAGCTCATATCTTCAGCCCTTGTAGTGCATAAATAGATCCCATCTTTTTCATTATATAAAAGATGATGGGGTTTCCAGCCTAATGCATTTATTACCATATCAATATCGGGTTTTAATAAAACTACTCTAACCGAACCGCCCATTACAGGTTTAGGGTGATCATAGTTGTATATGGCTGCCACTTCCCAAGCCCAACCATTAGGTACCACTCCCGGACGCAATGTTCCGTTCCAGTAATAGCGACCATCGTCCATTTTATACAGCTTAAATTGAGGAAAAAAATGAGCCATCGCTTCTTTTTCTGCCTTTAGTCGTTCCAGATTTATTTCATACCATTGATAATCGCCTAACTTTCCCTTTGGGATAAGTAATTTTGTCTGTTCTCCGGTTTGTCCTGTAACACCGTCCGAAGAGTCTGATTTAATTGATTCCCCGTGTTTCAGCTTTTTTGCGAGCTGTTTTCGAATCTTTTGTGTAGCAGTATCTTCTTCTGCCATTTTTGCCGGTTGAGCAAGCAATTTCGTCTGTTCCCCGGTTTGTCCTGTAACATCGCCCGAAGAGGCTAATT
>JAISDK010000130.1 GCA_031264875.1 Prevotellaceae bacterium | reverse complement strand
TAATAATATCACCTTCGCTCGGCGCAGTCTCCAGACCAATGTCGTCAAGTTAAGGGCTGAAAGCCCGATAATCAATAGTATAGGGCAACGCCCAATGTCGTCAAGTTAAGCCATACTATTGCTTATAAGTATTTTATTTTATAGGGACTTTAAAGTCCTTAAGATTTATAGGTAATAGCATGGCTTAAGTTGACGACACAGGATGACCTCGAACAAGCAAAGCGCAGTTCGAGGTATAACGGTCTCCTTGCGGAGTTGTGGAGAAGATACATGCGGTATCCCGAACTGCGCTTGTTTGGGATTATCTATTTTGAACTCCTTACGGAGTTTAACCGTAATAATGATGCAATTCACAAAACTGTCCCGTGCGAAGTATAATCAGCTGGAGGCTTTAAGAGGAAACAGACTTTGGCAATCGGTCAAGTCAGTGTCATCGGCGTGCCGGCATTTTCGCAGTTGCATATTTGTATTACTTTTGCCGCTTATTTTGTGTGATATGAATAAAAATACAGGAATAATAGAGATAGAGAATATGGAATTTTTTGCCCGTCACGGCTGTTATGAAGAGGAAAGAGCCAGGGGGAACACGTTCCTTGTGACGTTGAAAATAGAAACCGATATGACGCTGGCTGCCGAATCGGACAATATCATTGACGCTGTGAACTATCAGACGGCATACGGTATCGTGAGGGATGAAATGGCGATTCCTTCCAATTTGCTGGAAAATGTATGTTTCCGCATACTGGATGCCCTGTACGACAGGATGACGGATATAAGGAAAGCTACCGTCAAAGTCAGCAAGCTCAATCCCGCAATGGGAGGCAGGGTGGAAAAAACTTCCGTTACACTGTCAAGATAAACAGGCTGATGAACGGGAAAAAACATGTTGCCATCATCGGCATGCCCGGCAGCGGGAAAAGCACTGCGGGACTCATTCTGTCGAAGCTGATGCGGCTTCCATTTATCGATACCGATTGTTATATAATTCAAAGAGAGGGAAAAACTGTTGCCGAAATATTCGCCAAACATGGCGAGGCGCGTTTCAGGGAGCTGGAGAAGCAGGCGCTGTTGGAAATCATCGAAGGCGAACCAGCAGTGATTTCCACAGGCGGCGGAATGCCCTGTTTTCATAGCAACATGGAGCTGATCAACGGGTTTGCCTTATCCATATATCTCGAGGCAAGTCCGCAAAAACTGTTTGAACATCTGAAAAGAGATAAAAAACGACCGCTCGTGGCAGGTAAAACTGACGGGGAATTGAGGGACTATATCAATACCTGTCTGGAACAGAGACGCCAGTACTACGAAAAAGCCGACATTACGGTACATGTCGGCGACACGCCTACGGCACTGATCGCAGCAAATCTGTATGACACAATCAGCTTATCCGGACAGCAAGCAGGCAGATGACAGATGAAGCGTTCAACCGTTTTTTTGGAGGAATACTATTTTTTAATACCTTTGCGCCCGCAATTGCAACGCGCATTGTCCTATGGTGTAATGGTAGCACTGCAGATTTTGGTTCTGCCTGACCAGGTTCGAGTCCTGGTAGGACAACAAAACCCCCGAAACATGAAATCCTTATTAAGATTCTGAAAAGCAGTATATATGCCCGGACTCTACATTCATATCCCATTCTGCAAGCAGCTGTGTTCATACTGCGATTTTTACTTCAGCGTTTCGCTTGCGCGGACGGCTGAAATGCTGAACTGCATGATGAAGGAAATGGACATCAGGGCATCGAAAGGCGAACAGCTGTACGGCACTCCGGAACCCTGTACCCTGTATTTCGGAGGGGGAACGCCCACCGTTTACCGTGCCGGCGAACTGAAAAGACTGTCGGAAAAAGCCGTGTCGCTGTTTTTCCCGCAATCCCCTTCGGAATGGACTGTCGAAGCCAATCCCGACGACCTGACGGAAGATTATCTCCGGCAGCTTGCCGAAACGGGAGTAAACAGGCTGAGCATCGGAATACAGTCATTTATCGACCGTGACTTGCAGGCTATGCGGCGCAGACATTCGGCGCGGCAGGCGGCGGAATCGGTACGCAGGGCTAAAGGCGCGGGATTCGGCAATATCAGTATTGACCTGATTTACGGATTCCCGGGCATGAGCCTGAAGGAATGGGAATACTGTCTTGACCGTGCCCTCGAACTGAACGTTGAACACATATCCGCCTACCACCTGTCGATTGAAAGCAAAACCGTTCTGGGCAAACTGAGAGACAGGGGTGAATTTAGTCCCGTCGATGACCGGCTGAGCGATTTGCAGTATAAAATGCTGGAAAGGAAACTGCAGGATGCCGGATATGTTCACTATGAAATATCGAATTTCGCCCTGCCCGGATTCTTCTCCCGCCACAATTCCGCATACTGGAACAGGGGACAGTACATCGGAATAGGCCCCTCCGCTCACAGTTACGATGGCAAATGCACACGCAAAAGCAATGTTGCCAACAACATCCGGTATATCGAAAGCATAAGCAGGGGCGTCGTCCCCGAAACGGTTGAAACGCTGTCGGAAAAAGACATCTACAATGAATCCCTGATAACCTCGCTGCGAACAGCGCACGGTCTCGACCTCAATACCGTACCCGAAATATTCCGTGCCGGATTCCTCAAAAAAGCCGCCCGGTATCTGAACTCGGGCAGAATGACTTATACGGGACGGTATTATGCTATCCCGTCACAGTATTTCTTGATTTCCGACAGTATTATCTCCGACTTTATTGAAGTTGATTGTTGATTGCTGTAATAATTAAGTACTCACGAAAACTTAATATAACCTCATGTTACGCATATATTGATATACTAAGGAATTTACACGAGAGAATTTTTCCATTACACAAGAGATGAAAAAAATCTCACGAGAAATAAAAAACATTTCTTGTGAGATGAAACCCATTTCACGAGAAATGAAACCCATTTCACGAGAAAAATTATAATAAATTCACGAGAGATTTTTTTCGTTTTTTTACATAAAAACATATAACACGCAATTATTAATAACGTAATTTATAGAATTATGAGTAATATCACAGAATTTTCATTCAATTTGGTCGATACTGTTTTGACTTATGTGAGAGATATGGACAGGTCAGTCAGCAAAGATACCATCATTCGGGGTACGAATGGTGAAAGTTGTATTGAAAACTGGCGGGACTGAGATTATAATAACCAGCTCATGTTACGCACTTCGTCTTTACGCCGTTCGCAGCGTCATACTGTTTGAGCGCTTCCGTATAAATGTTTTTCAATGTTTCTATCAGCGATTCCGGTTCGATAACTTTAACGGAAGCGCCGTGCGACAGCAGTTCCATCAGGAAATCATGGGTGAGATATACGTTAAGACTGATTTGCAGTTCCTCCTCCGTATCCTTTATAATTTCCTGCGTGTGGTGCAGGGGCAGCGATTTTGCATACTTTCCGTTAAATGCGTCAAACGACAGCACTACCCTGGTCGGCTTTTCGGCGTTGGGCGATATTATTCCGAAACAGTACCTGAGCCGTTCGTTGATGTCAAAATCTTCGCTGTCCACAAAATGAGTACTGTGTATTGTCAAATCGAAAAGGCGGTCTAAAGCATAGCATTTCACTTTTTTCCCGTCGTTAATATCCTTCGCGAAAAGATACCAGCGATATTTAAATTCCTTAAGTACCAGCGGCTCCACTGTGCGGCTCACGGTATTTTCCTCGTAGTATTTCCGGTAGTTGAAAGTTATCTGGAGACTGTTTTTAATTGCGTGCAGCAAACTGTAAAGATGCTCCATGCCCTGAGGACGGCGTTCTTCCAGGTGAAAATAAGGCGACTGCCGTTCCTGTACCTCCAATACATGGTACATGTCGAAGGCTTCGAGCATGCGTTCGCTGATTTCGGGTTCATATTCCTCTTCGATATAATAGTATTTTTCCGAATGATTATACTGGATATAAATGCCGTATAGCGAACCTATATCCTCGATGTCGCGAGCAAAAGTGCGCCGGGAAGTGGTATAGTTTGAACCGCTCATATCCGATTCGTATTGCAAATAATCGTGAATTTCATCGAACGTGACATGTTTGATTTTTTTAATTTTGTTAATAATCAAGCTTTGCCTCTTGTTAATTTCGATTTTGGACATGGTTCAGTGTTTCGCAGTTGCTTATATGTTTTTAAGAGCCTTGAGTAAGGCCGTATTTTCGTCGCGCGTTCCTACCGTTATTCTGATGCAGTTATTGATTACGGAATTACGGTTTCTCGTAACGATTTTCATGTCAATCAGCGCGGCGTATGTACTGTCGGCGTCATCGACTTCAACCAGCAGGAAATTGGCGTCGGAATGATAAACCTTTTTGATAAGTGGAATTGTAGAAAACTCTTTCTGCAGTCTCCGCTTTTCTTCGAGTATGGCCGACTTGCGGCTCAAAAACTCGTTTTCGTTCACAAGCGCGTCGAAGGCGGCTTGTTGATTCGGCCCGCTGACGTTATACGGCGCTTTTACCTTGTTGTAGTAGCCAATGATTTCGGGATTCGAATATGCAATCCCGATTCTTGCTGAAGCCAGCGATCGGCTTTTGCTGAATGTCTGTGAAACAATCAGGTTGGGATATTCGTCGATTTCGGATATCAGCGACCTCGATCCGGCAAAATCAATATAAGCCTCATCGACAAACACAATGCCTTTGAAATTCTCCAGAATGAACTTAATGTCATTTGGATTCATCAGGTTACCCGTGGGATTGTTGGGAGAGCAAATGAAAATTATTTTCAGTCTTGCATCGTCAAAAAAGGGAATCAGCGCCGGCAAGTCCATCTGAAAACTTTCAAGCAGAGGGACCTCTATCATTTCCACGTCATTGATTGTCGCCGACACCCTGTACATGCCGTAGGTCGGGGGGAAGCTCAGCGCCCGGTCGATTCCCGGATTGCAAAAAATACGGAATACCAAATCTATAACCTCATCGCTGCCGTTGCCTGTGAATATTCTGTTTTCCGGAATGTTTTTCATCTGACCGAGTTTTTGCTTCACCTTGCTCTGGTACGGATCGGGATAGCGGTTCAGCGTGCCGAAGGGATTTTCGTTGGCGTCGAGGAATATCCCGCCGTCACCCATATACTCATCCCTCGCACAGGAATAAGGTTCAAGGGCAAGAATGTTCTTTCTTATGATGTCGCGAAGAATAAGCTGTTTCATTTGCCTGTATTTTGACTGTTTTCCAAATCTTTTAATCTGATTGATACTGCGTTTTTATGAGCGTCGAGTTTTTCGGCGGCAGCCATAATTTCTACCGCCGGACCGATATTTGCAATTCCCTCTGCGGTTAATTCCTGAAAAGTTATTTTTTTGATAAAGCTGTCAAGTGACACACCGCTGTAGTTTCGTGCATATCCGTTTGTTGGCAAAGTGTGGTTTGTTCCGCTGGCATAGTCGCCGGCGCTTTCGCAGCTGTAGTTTCCGATAAACACCGAACCGGCATTAATAATCTGCCCTGCAGCCAGTCTTGCATCCCTGCAGGCCAGTATCAAATGTTCGGGAGCATATTCGTTGCATAAACTTATACATTCGTCAATACTGTTCATCACTATAATTCTCGAGTTTTCAAGCGACATTGCGGCAATGTCTTTTCTTGCGAGCGCTTCGATCTGAATGTTTATTTCCCCGATCACCCTGTCGGCAACCGTTTCACTGTCCGACAGCAGCATGACCTGACTGTCAGCTCCGTGTTCCGCCTGCGACAGGAGGTCAGCCGCAACGTAAGCCGGGTTGCAGGTTTCGTCGGCAATAATCAGCGCTTCGCTGGGACCTGCCGGCATGTCTATGGCCACGCCGGCTGACATTTGCGCAATCTGTTTGGCCATGGTTACGTACTGGTTTCCGGGTCCGAAAATTTTGCTTACTCCCGGCACAGTCTCTGTTCCGTAGGCCATTGCTCCAATTGCCTGAATGCCGCCAACGGAAAATATTCTGTCGATGCCAACAAGATACGCAGCATACAGTATCGCCGGATGTATTCCGCCGGTTCCGGCGGGAGGGGTACACAGGATAATTTCCTTGCAGCCGGCTATTTTTGCGGGAATTGCAAGCATCAGTACTGTGGAAAAAAGCGGAGCCGAACCGCCGGGTACATAAATCCCGACACGTTCTATCGGACGGTTTTCGCGCCAGCATCTTACTCCCTTGACCGTTTCGACAGTCACCGGTGTTTCCCGCTGGCTTTCATGAAATTTCCGGATATTTGCCGCAGCCTGCGATATGGCGCTTTTCAGCTCCTCCGGCAAATGATTCCCGCTTCCGGCTATGGCTTCCCTGCTGACTTCAATGGATTCCAGGGCTACTCCGTCAAACTCCAGGGTATATTTAATCAGCGCCTTGTCTCCGTCCTGCTTTATTGCCGGGAAAATTCGCCGCACAATGTCGCCAAGTTCCGTTTCCGGCTTGTTTGGACGTTTAACTGCTTCCTTTCTTTTGCTGATGTCAGGGTATAATATTTTTTCCACAATTGTTGTCTGTTACGAAATTACAGTATCATTTTCTCTATCGGAATAACCAGTATGCCTTCTGCGCCAAGTTCTTTCATTTTGTCGATGATGTCCCAAAATTCATCTTCCCTGACAACGGAATGTATTCCGCACCAGTCTTTTTCGGCGAGGGGCACGATTGTGGGACTTTTCATTCCGGGTAGCAGCGCTGTGATTTCCGGAACAGACGACAGCGGTGCATTCAGGGTTATGTATTTGTTTTCGGATGCGCGCAGCACGGCTTTTATCCTGAAAACAAGCTTGTCGAGTATCGCTTTTTTCTCTTCGCTCAGCGATTTGTTTGAAATCAGCGCCGCTTCGCTTTCCACAACGACTTCCACTTCTTTCAGTCCGTTCATCAATAGCGTACTGCCGGTGCTTACGATATCGAAAATCGCATCGGCCAGCCCTATTCCCGGAGCAATCTCCACGCTTCCGCCGATTTCTTCTATCTCGACGATGATATTTTTTTTTGCGAAAAAACCGTTCAGTATCTCCGGATAACTTGTTGCTACTTTTTTGCCATTGAAAAACGACAAGCCCGTATATTCCTCGTCCTTAGGAATTGCAAGCGACATGCGGCAGCCGGCAAACCCTAACTTTTCGACTGTCAATACGTCTTTTTTCTTTTCCCACACTTCGTTTTCGCCCAGAATGCCAATATCGGCAACGCCCTGTTCAACATATTGGGGAATATCGTCATCCCTCAGAAACAATACTTCTACCGGAAAATTTTTCGCTTCGGCTTTCAGTTTCCCGTTACCGCCGGACAGCTTGATTCCACACTCTTTGAGCAGCGCCAGAGATTTTTCACTGAGTCTTCCGCTTTTCTGGATTGCAATTTTAAGTTTTTTTCCCATTTATCTTTCATTAAAAAATAAGCCCAGCTGAAGGAGTCAGACGGGCTTACCGACTTGTAATTATCTTCACCTTCTCAATTATCAGATGATAATAAAAGTAGTGAAGTTTACGTTTACTCATCTTAAATTAACTTATAAAAACGGCGCAAATGTAATTGTTTTTTCAATAACAGCAAAAACGTTTATTTCATATATTAGGTTACGAAATCACGGGTACGCAGCCGTTCCTGTCAAAGGTTATGGCCTCCAGTCCTAATTATATCTTGTTTATTTCGCATCCCTATTAAAGGGAGAAAGCTGCTTGAGGTATGCGAAATAAACAAGATATAACAGATTATAAACCTCTGGATTGCTTCGTTCCTCGCAGTGACGGATAACCGTCTTACATTACGCCCATTGCTCAGCACATGCTTATCCGTCATTGCGAGGAACGAAGCAATCCAGAAAGTTCACATTGTTATATGTTATTAATTTTTCTTCCCTGAA
>JAISDK010000087.1 GCA_031264875.1 Prevotellaceae bacterium | reverse complement strand
AAGGGAGTATTATATAAAAGAAGCTTCGGAACAAAACTGGTCTTCGCGGCTACTTGAGCGCAACATCAAAACCGGATACTACCACCGCCTGCTATCCACGCAGCAAAAGGGCATTACCGTTTTTTGTCAAAACCTTCTGAAACTATTCTGAACTGCACGCCAGACGGAAGCCGAGATCGCCGTCGCTATTACCGGGAGAATAACCGGGACGATTAGCCACGCGGCAACTGTTCGCAGCGTTGTTCCAACTGCCGCCCCGACGCACATGGCTGGAACTGGATGAAACGCCTGCCGGATTATTCTGTGCCGAAGCAGGATAGATGCCTTTCCAGTCGGAACACCATTCCCAGACATTCCCGCTCATATCATATATGCCCAATTCATTCGCCGGTTTTGTGCCTACGGGATTTGTGACGTCGCCGCTATTTGTCACCATCCATGCTACATCTTCCACTAAATTGCTTCCCGAATATTTGTACCCTTTACTTTTATTGCCGCCCCGCGCTGCATATTCCCATTCGGCTTCGGTGGGCAGGCGGTACTGTTTGCCGGTAGCGTCATTCAGACGTTCTATAAATATTTGTACCTCATTCCAGCTTACCTTTTCTACAGGCAGATTATCTCCTTTGGAGTTTGATGGATTAGTCCCCATCAATGCTTTCCACTGTGCCTGCGTTACTTCGTATTTGCCAATGAAAAAACTGCTTAATGTTACTTCGTGAACAGGTTTTTCGTCATCCCAGCAATCGCTCTGTTCGCTGGTGCAGCCCATCAGAAAAGCGCCGCCCTGCACAAATACCATTTCAGATTCGGCAGGATGACGTTGCGTACTGCTGCGGCGATCGCCATCTATATCGGGGGTACCCTTGTTGTATGCGGGACCCGGTTGATCCGGAGATTCGTCGTCTCTATCTGGAACGCCGTCGCCATCTATATCCGGACATCCTATCAAAGAAATGGGATCTGCCTGATCCGGACATTTGTCATCTTTATCGGGAATATTATCGCCATCTCTATCGGGGCAACCCTGAAGTTCCTTTGGACCTGCCAAATCCGGACATCTGTCATCTTTATCGGGAATACTGTCGCCATCTGTATCGGGGCAACCCCTGGTCACTGCCGAGCCTGGTTGATCCGGACACCTGTCATCTCTGTCGGGGATACCATCGCCATCTTTATCGGGGCAGCCCTGAAGTTCCTTTGGACCTGCCAAATCCGGACATCTGTCATCTTTATCGGGAATACCGTCGCCATCTGTATCGGAGCAACCCCTGGTCACTGCCGAGCCTGATTGATCCGGACATTCGTCTTCTATCTCGGGCTCGCCGTCGCCGTCTCTATCGGGACAACCTTTAGTCACTTTTGGACCTGCCTGATCCGGACAATCATCATCCTTATCGGGAACGCCGTCGCCGTCTCTATCGGGATATTCCAGTTTCATATTACACAAGTCAATATAATCCTGGAAATCCACATTTGTACAGTTTTCGGCTAAGCCTTTTTTAAAGAAAAATCAAGGCTGTTTCATAATCTCCCTTATCAAGGGATTCTTTTCCATCTTTGAATCGCTGTTCGCACTGAATTTGCTTTTGCGATTTGACTGATTGTACAGGCGTATTCAGCTTGGCAGTACATTTATCAATCCAGGATTGGGCGCCGGTGCAATCACGTTTCTTTGCTGCTTCAAATTGCTCTTTTGCTTCGGTATATTTGCCAGAATTGAACAAGGCTATGCCCTTTTTAAGTACTGTTTTACAGACTTCGTTTTGTGCAGGCAGATAGCTGTTGCTCAATAAAACTATCGCTAAAATAACATAAAACTTTTTCATATTTCTACTTGCTTGTTGATATAATTTTAATTATTTGCTGCTTTAACTCCAACATTCTTGCATTGTCGGGGCGCATTCGTAATGTTTTGTTACACCATTCCAATGACAAGTTGTAATATTCGACGTCATTAAGGTCGTCGGCAAGTTTTTTGAAATCGTTTGCTGTATTGCGGTTTTTCCTGTATTCTGCCACACGATTTGCACAACTTTCGCAAAGCTGTGTAACATTGCTTTCAAATGCCTCCTGAACACTGCCCTCGAGCGCATCTTCGCCTAAAAGATGACAGTCTCTGAATAAATGGTAACAGAATCCACCGGATATATAATAAACATTATCGGCTCTGATAGAATCATTAACCTGTTGTGTGGCTTTTAGAATTTTCTGCTGCAAAATGATTTGCTGTTCTTTTTCAGCGTTCTTTTTCATTACCCATCCTACAGCCAGACCGCCTGCTACCAGAACCAGCAACAATATCCATAGCCATTTGCGATTACTGCTTACCGGGGTTTCGTTAATCGGTTTTGAAGGTCGCCGTCCCAGCATGTCGGCCATAAATTCGTCGACGCTCTGGTGGCGGTTGGCGGGTTTCATTGCCATTGCCTTGAGGATGGTACGGTTTACGTTTTCGGAAATCTTTGGATTTAGAGATTTGGGATCGGGCATTTTTTCCATTGTGCGGGTAGTCGCTTCCAGCGGTTTTTGACCAGTAAGCGCAAAATAGAATACAGCGCCGAGAGCGTAAATATCGGTATAAGCGCCTTTGCGGCTTACCGTGTCATACTGTTCCAGAGGAGCGTAACCCTGTGTGAGCATCGAAGTATGCGCCTGCGTTTTGTCGTGAACAAACTCGCGCGCCGAGCCGAAATCTATCAGCACGGCATGATAGTCGGGCGTGATAATGATATTGTCGGGCTTGATGTCGCGGTGCAGAATGCTTTTCGAATGAATGTAGCCCACCGCTCCAGCTATTTGCGAAAGATAGTTTACCGTCAGCGCATAATCAAGCGTTTTTTGACTTTCCACGAGTTTTTGCAGCGTCTGTCCTTCGACAAAGGGCATGACCATGTACGAAGTATTGTTTTCGTCGAAAATTTCGATTACTTCGACAATGCCAGCGTGTTTGAGACGGGCAAGCGTCCGGGCTTCGTCCACAAACTTTTGACGGTATTTCTCAAAGGTATCCTCTTTCATACCCTGTATAATCACGGTTTTTGCCTGCGTATGGCGTACGCAGTAACCGTCAATAAAAAATTCCTTGACAGCCACAACGCGGTTCAGTCCGTTCTGACGGGCTTTGTAGGTAATGCCGAAACCGCCCGCGCCAATCATTTTTTCGATAATGTATTTGCCGCCAGCGAGCGTGATGCCCGCAGCAAGTTCGCGAAATGAGTTTGAATTACTATTTTCCATTGAATTATTATTTTATGCGTTTAAATACTCTGTTTGCTATGTATTCTCTACCCCAAGGAGCAGTATTTGATTTGTCATCAATTATTAATTCGTTGTTTGTGTACGAAAAAAATGTGCGATCGTGGATGCCATCTAAATTTGCAATCTTGTGATCTTCGCCTTTTACTGCAATATTATGTTCATTTGCAAAAGTACAGCTTTCACAGCACGCCATTGCCGAAGCAGACACAATTTGCCCGTGAATATGCCCGTCCTGTTCATATTCAGTATTGTCAATTATGTGTAAATTAGCAGAACAAGGATACTCTGGCATATGTAAAAAAGCATAACTTACAGCGGAATTTGTTTTCACATTTTGTAAAAAAATATTTTCATTCCCCTTTCCCACTTCAACTAAAAAATATTGCATCGCAGGTATTTGTGAAATAATTTTCCCACCATTTTGTGAAATAATTTCTTTTGAATATGACATGTTACTTTGAAAAAACATTACAATTTGCCCGCTATATGCTTCAATTTCATATTCCTTCCCGTTTTCAGTATAAGCAATCGTTTTCACAGGCGGATATTTACCTTCAAAAACAATATTTCTTCCCGCCACTTGTTCCCGATTCAAAAACGACAATCCCGCAACAAGCAGAATCGCTGCTGTCGCCGCTGTTCCGACAATCCACCGCCAACTGTTTGACGGCTTCGGCTGCGATCGGACGGGCGTCGGAAAATACTGTTGCCATTCAAGAAGGACATTTGCGATTTTTACACGGTCGCCGGCATGCAGCATAACTTCTCCACAGATACGCTGACGGTTAATATACGTTCCATTTTTCGAACCCATGTCCGAAATGCCGACTGCGCCGTTATCGTGCCGTACAAGCTGAGCATGATGCCGCGACACTTGCGGCAAGTTAAACACAATGTCGTTGTCGGGCGTTCTGCCTATGGTAAGTACGTTCATATCCTGTTAATTTAATACAGTTTCACTATTTGTTCGGCAAACAAAGCGAGAGCTAAGAATATTACAGCAGCTCCGATTGCAAAGTTTGCCATTCCTTTCCCCGCATTCGAAAGACCGTCTTCTTCCGTTATAGCGCTGTCAACAATATCGGCAACTATTCCCAGCGCCAGTGCGGCTATTATCGGTATCCACTGTCCGCCGACTCCAAAATATCCTTTTAAATAGATGGGAAACAGTTTCAAAGAACCCTCTATCCCGCCAAACATGCCGGCAACCTGATATCCGAATGAGGTGAAATAGTTGATTACGATATAGGCAATCAAGCCCAGCGAAAAAAGACCCAAAAGCAATACAAAGATTCCGTACTGGCTTGGCGACTGTACTTCTTCGTCAGGAACATGAACAGGAGGAACAGGAGGTGGCGGAGTAAACGGGCGCGACGGTTCAGCCTTAGCTTTAAAATAACTGTTCCACGGCAGCGTGGTGTTTCCAATCCGGATTATATCGCCGGAATTTAAACCGACTTCGCCTGTTACCCGTTTGCCGTTTACAAATGTCCCGTTTTTCGAGCCAAAATCGGCTAAGCGGAAATTACCGTAATCATCCTGAATAATCTGCAGATGATGACGCGACACTAAAGAGTCGTTAATCACAACATTGTTTCCGGGGTTACGCCCGACTGTTATTACTTTCATATTGTCAATTATTAATTGTTAATTACTTTTATCCCCAATAGCTTAATGAACCTACAAATGCTAAATATATGACGGACAGGACTACGTCAATAATACCGAGCACCAAGCCTGTAATACTTAGTCCCCTGTTTTTTTCCCTGCGTTTCAATCCGACAGATCCGAAAATAATGGCAAGCGTACCAAGTATAATTCCTGCGAAAAGCAGTCCGACTATACCGCAGCACAGGGCTGCGACGCCCATACCCGACGAATTGCTTCGCTGTTGCGAATCGGCAGGAGGCGGATAGTAAACCGGCGCCTGCGGACCTGCTATCGTAGCGCCTCCTCCTCCAAGCGTTGATCCCGCAAAATAACTGTTCCACGGCAAAGTAGTATTGCCGATTCTGACTATGTCGGGGCGATTAAGACGAACCTGTCCCTGCCGCCGCTGACCGTTTACAAAAGTCCCGTTGGTAGAATTGTTATCCACCAGACTGAAATTGCCGTAATCATCCTGAATAATTTGGCAATGATTTTTCGACACCAAAAGGTCGTTAATCACAACATTGTTTCCGGGGTTGCGCCCGACTGTTATTACTTTCATATTCGTATATGTTTTACATTATTACTGTATCGCCCCAGTCGTACTGTTCGAGTATGGGCGAGATATTTGAGCTTGCCGCCTGAAATAAAGACTTTTTGTTTTTCTGAAACATATCTTTCGATTTCCAGCTTGGCGTTGCCCTGTGCTACTGTTCCGTCAATGGATTGTTACGGTAACCTTTTTCACAGACCCGGTTTTCCATTTCTCTGCTTTTTATAATCGCTTCCTGTTTTTTTCCAGTGTATGCGGAATCGGCGTGCAGAGTTTCTCCCTTATCATTCTCATCAATAAGCAGCTCTGTAGCATTACTGTCATGAACTTCCGCCGATGTTACTTCGTATTTGCTTATCAGCTTACTTTTGCCGTCCTGTTTGACGTGATTTTTATAGCCGAAATATGTCTGTCCTTTTATCTCTTTCCAGCTCTCTTTATTGCGGGTACATATCATCGAACCGTCTGTTTCAACATACAT
>JAISDK010000180.1 GCA_031264875.1 Prevotellaceae bacterium | reverse complement strand
GCTTTAGCTGACGGATAAGAAATGCAAGATGTTCAAAAAGTTCCGTCAGCTAAAGCTGACGGCAATATTTTATCACAAAAGATTAAGAAAACAGTCAATTTATTTCACAACAATTCCTATGCTTGTTTGGGGTTATCCGGATTGGACGCCTTATGGCGTCAATATACATTATCCACGTCAGTAGTTCTTTACATGCAACAGTTCATACGCTTACGGACGATACTAAAAATCGGTCATATCACTGTTGAAGGAACGGCTATTGGACGAATGTGAAAAAAAATAATAATTTTCATTGCTGTATTAAAATATTTCATACCTTTGCGAGCAATTTGGTGCATGAGTTTAATTAGGATATTAGCCTTTCTGTTACAAGATATCTAGTTCTTCCGTTTTCTCTCCTGAATCAAAAATAGGTTTTAAATATTTTTTTTAATTTTTTTTACAATGAAAAACATTTTCGTTGCTAATTTGAGTTTCGGACTCAAAAGCGAAGAGTTGCAAAACGCCTTTGAGGCGTATGGCGATGTAGTTTCGGCCAAAATTATTACGGACAAATTTACCGGTCGTTCACGTGGATACGGATTTGTAGAAATGTCGAACGATAATTCTGCGGAGGAGGCAATCAATGCATTGAACGGATCCGAACTGGATGGAAAGACAATTTCTGTCGCAGAGGCTCGTCCAAGAGATGAACATTCTCACAAAGCGCCGGCAAATAATGCCCGTTCAGGCGGAAATCGTGGAGGCGACGGCTATAACCGTGGCGGTTATAACCGCAGTAACAGATATTGATATTTGATATTTTGTTAACATTTAAAAGAGCTGTCCTTTTCAGGGACGGCTCTTTTGTTGTATGGATTTTTATCTTGACTGTCAGGTTGATAAAGAAAGCAGATATGTCGTTTCATCCCTTTGTGAGATTTTTTTTGAATCAAATATATAAAATTAATATAATTTTGCACCTGCTTTTTAATTAAAAAATATATTAGATGAGATTTATAAGTTTAGTTTCAATGTTCTTAATATCAATAACATTTGTTATTGCCGGCGAAGTTCCCGCCGATACCTTGTGGAACAGAGCCAACAGCCATTATTCCAATGGCAACTATCAGGAAGCAGCACATTTGTATGAGCAGATTTTAAACGAAAATGGAGAATCTGCCGAAATATATTTTAATCTCGGAAATGCCTGTTTTAAACAGAATTTATTGGGAGCAGCGCATTTGAACTACGAAAGAGCGCGTCGCCTTGCTCCCGCAAATCCCGACATACTTCACAATCTGGATTTTGTGAAAGCCATGCAAATTGATAAAATCGACGAAGTTCAGGATGTTTTTATAACGACATGGCTGGATGACACGATGAATGTCTTTGCGGGAAATACCTGGTCGATAGTGTTTTTAACGCTGACAGTATTGTCGCTGCTGCTGCTGTCGTTTTTTATTTTTTCGCAGACGTCCAGAATAAGAAAACTGTCATTTACAGCCTTCTGTCTGTTCCTGCTGTTGAGCGCCGCCTCGTTCTATCTTGGATACCGGCAACGGAATCAGACATTAAACCGTTCGGAAGCTATTATATTTTCAACTGAAGTTGTGGTTAAAAGCACGCCGAATAATTCGGGATCCGATTTGTTTATCATTCACGAAGGCTTGAAAGTAAGAATTATAGATAAACAGGGAAATTATTACAGAATAATGCTCGACGACGGTAAAAGTCAAGGCTGGATACCAAGAGAAAGCGCTGAAATCATTTAAAATTGAGAATGTTGATATGTACGATTCTTTCGACCCCATAGTTGGACGATTAATGGGCATGAGGTACAAATCTCATCCCTGGCATGGAATAAGTTTCGGAAAGGAAGCGCCAAAAGTGGTCACTTGCTTTATCGAGATAGTGCCCACCGATACGGTGAAATACGAAGTAGATAAAATAAGCGGATATCTTCGCATAGACCGTCCTCAGAAGTATTCCAACGTTATCCCCGCTCTCTACGGATTTATTCCGCAAACGTATTGTGGCGAGTTAGTTGCGGAAATAAGCAGAAATCTTCTTCAGCGGTTCGACATCAACGGCGATGGAGACCCGATAGATATATGTGTTTTAACGGAGAAGGTTATCAGTCATGGCGACATACTGGTTAAGGCGCGCCCGATAGGCGGATTCAGGCTTATCGACGGCAATCAGGCTGATGACAAGTTGATTGCCGTGATGGACAACGATGCCGTTTACGGTGACTACAGTGATATTTCAGACATTCCAAGCTATGTTCTCGAACGTTTAAAGCATTATTTTATAACCTATAAGGATATTCCCGGAGTCGTCAAGCCCAAATGCGAACTTGTATCGACTTATGGAATGATGGAAGCGCACGAAATCATTGAACGTTCGATACAGGACTATAGAACCCGTTTCAGCCTTGACGGAATGTTAAACCCCGGAATATAGATATATAATACAGATATAGTAAAATGATTGTTAATGATATAAAATGAAAATATGATGGAAGATCAGACAGGAATAAACATCGAACTAACCGAGGAAGTGGCACAGGGAATTTATTCAAACCTGGCAATAATCGCACATTCTTCATCGGAATTTGTGCTGGATTTTGCCCGGATAATGCCGGGAATACCGAAGGCCAAAGTCAAAAGCAGAATTATCCTGACGCCCGAACATGCAAAAAGATTGCTGTTGGCTTTGCAGGACAATGTATCGAAGTATGAATCAATTCACGGTACAATAAAAATAGATGAAAAGCAGGGGCGCGTAATGCCCATGAATTTCGGCGGATCAAACCGGCAGGCATGACTGGTGACGATGCCATAGCATTAAGTTAATGAAATATAGATTAATTATTAGATAAATATTATGACTAAACCCTTAAAGATAGTTGTTTTAGCAAAACAGGTTCCCGACACGCGGAACGTTGGCAAGGATGCCATGACAGCCGAAGGAACAGTTAATCGTGCTGCTTTGCCTGCAATTTTCAATCCCGAAGACTTGCACGCACTTGAACTGGCGCTGAGATTGAAGGACAGTAATCCCGGAACAACCGTGGAATTGCTTACAATGGGACCGGGACGGGCTGCCGATATTATCCGTGAAGGACTGTTTCGGGGAGCCGACGGCGGTATTCTTTTGACCGACAGAAAATTTGCCGGCGCCGATACACTGGCTACTTCGTATGCAATTGCGTGTGCAATAAAAAAAATAAAACCGGACTTGATAGTCGCAGGACGTCAGGCAATTGACGGTGATACTGCTCAGGTTGGACCACAGGTTGCCGAAAAGCTCGGCTTGCCGCAAATAACTTATGTAGAAGAAGTTTTTTCATGCGAAAATAACAGAATAGCGGTTTTACGCCGTCTGGAACACGGAGTGGAAACTGTCGAAGGCAAACTGCCTTTGGTGCTTACTGTCAATGCCTCGGCTCCGTCGTGCCGTCCCCGAAATGCCAAATGCCTGATGAAATACAAGCATGCCAAGACCGTCAGCGAGCTGCAAACTCAGGACGGAGATTATATAGAGTTTCATCAGTTAAGGTCGTACCTGAATATTCCCGAATGGGGAGTATCGGATATCGACGGCGAAGAAGAACAGTTTGGCCTTAAAGGTTCCCCGACAAAAGTGAAAGCAATTAAAAATGTCGTATTTCAGGTTAAGGAATCGAAAAAACTCAGCGATGCCGACACCGATATGGAATCTTTGATGAAAGAACTTATTGCTAACCATACAATAGGCTAATATAGATATAACATAATTTAATACATACAGATATGATACCTTCACAAAATGATATTAAGATTTTATTCGACGGAGAACCTGAAAAATATCTCGACTTATACAAAGAAGAAATTAATGAATTTATAGCGCCGGACGAGGATGATGACGATGATCCCGAATTTGACGAGCGTACTGATATTGAAGATTTTGATGCGGAAGAACTGTTCGAAATCCTTTTCACAATACCGATGACTACCGACGACGATTACTGCGAAATGGTAAATGTTCTTGCTGATGAATATCTTCCCTACGATGTTGATGCCGATTATGAAGATAACAGTCCGGTCATTTATATTGATGAAGACCGGCATGTGCTGGATTCCCATGACGGCGGGTACGCTATTATCAGGAAATTCAATGAGATGATTAAACCCGATTTCGAAATCAGGGCTATGAAAATAAGCCTGAATGAGGATAATGTTCACTCTTTGCTGATTCTGCAAGGCGACGACTGGAAAGAGATGGAGGCGAAATATGGTGAAAAAGTCGCTAAGTATTTTGAAAAAATAGATGAAATTGATTTTTATACGGAATAATAGTTTTTGATAATGAATAATATTTTTGTTTACTGTGAAACCGAGAAAGGCAAAATTGCCGATGTGAGCCTCGAATTGCTCACAAAAGGGCGGGAACTGGCAAAACAGCTGAATTGCAAACTCGAAGCTTTGGTTATAGGGCATCAGCTGTTGGGTATCGAAAAGGAATTGTACGCCTACGGCGCAGATATTGTGCATCTGGCCGACGATGAACGTCTGGCTCCATACCGTACACTGCCTCACACGTCTATTGTTGTAGGACTGTTCAGGGACGAAAAACCTCAGATTGCTCTGTTTGGCGCTTCTTCTCTGGGACGTGACCTCGCTCCGCGCGTTTCCTCCGCCCTGAAAAGCGGACTTACTGCCGACTGTACAAGTCTCGAAATTGGCGACCATAAAGATACTAAAGGTAACGAATACAAAAACTTGCTGCTTCAAATCCGTCCCGCTTTCGGAGGAAATATCATCGCCACAATCATCAATCCCGACCATCGTCCGCAAATGGCCACGGTTCGCGAGGGCGTGATGCGCAGGGAAAAACTTGCGTATGCGAAACCCGGCGAAGTGAAAATGCTGGATGTAAATAAGTATGTCAGAGATGAGGATTTTGTCATCTCGATAATCGAGCGTCATCTTGAAGAACGTAAAATTGACATCAAGGGCGCTCCGATAATTGTTTCGGGAGGTTATGGCGTCGGTTCGAGAGAAAATTTTGACTTGCTGTTTGAACTTGCTTCCGTACTCGGCGGCGAGGTGGGAGCTTCACGCGCGGCAGTGGATGCCGGTTATGCCGACCATGCCCGTCAGGTAGGTCAAACAGGCGTTACGGTACGTCCGAAACTGTATATCGCCTGCGGAATATCGGGTCAGGTACAGCATACTGCCGGTATGCAGGAGTCGGCAATGATTATTTCTATCAACAGCGACCCTAACGCTCCGATAAATCAAATTGCCGATTATTCTATCCTTGGCGACCTTTCAACAGTAATCCCCAGGATGATTAAGTATTATAAGGCAAACTCAAAATAAAAAAGAAGTTAAGAACCGAAAGCTGAAAACGCTTGACGTCCTTTTTCGCAGGGCAGGAAGTCGCAAAGAACAGGTTACAGTAATTCTAAGATACATGGTTCTTTGCGACTGTCTTGTGTATTCTAAATAAAAGAAAATTAAGCGCTATGAAATTTAAAACCGAATGTCAGGCGGAAGAAATTATATTTACCAGTAAATCAACACAGGATTTAAGAGCATGGTTAAAAACAGTAATAGTCTGTTTTATACCTTTTATGATGTTTTGCATTTTCATATCGGTATTCCGGCAACCCGGTTTTCCGAAAGAAATACGCATATTCTTAGCCTTGTGTATTCCACTGTGGATTGCAATTATGCTTGCCGGAATATTGTGTACTCCAAATAAATATACAGTCAGTAAGACTCATTTAACCGTCAAAAGATATTTGGGTGACATCAAAATACCGCTGAAAGAAATTCAGGATATCCGCCTTTTTAATAGAAAAGGCCTTGTATTTGACGGAATATCTTCAGACGGCACATTTGGTACTTATGGAATACTTCGTACAGATATTCATGAAAAACTGTATATCTATACCCGGCGTGACAGTAACTGGACACTGGTTGTTACATCCCGAAAAAAATATGTAATTGCTCCGAATGACCTCTATCTTATAAATGTAGTAAAGGAACAAATTCGAAGGTAGAACATCCTTATCTATCGCAAAATGTATTCCGGGTTACATTAAATGAGATGGGTATAGTCCAAATTTGTGTACTAAAAAAAACAGTTACTGTATCACACCCGGTGCAACTAAAGTTAATTATCGTTTACATACGCACATTTTTTGAAAATAATATATAATATGAGAAATATTGAAATACTGCCGTTAAGCGACGAGACAAAAAATAGACTTCTCACTTTTGCGAGAATGTACCGGCAAAATGCACATATAGCTACAGAGATAGTCTCGTTTAGGGATAACCGCCTGATTGTGCGGGTAGAGCAAAAGGACTTGGTGAACGGTCAATTCCTTACAAAGAAGGAACTGATTGAACGTGTTCGGGAAATGTTTCATGGAGAAATACCCGATACATGGAAATTGACTGTGTCGGCAGTTGATTTCGACAGAAAAGATATTGATGCCATGACTGTGGAATGGATAAGGCACAGGATGAACAGTCTTAATATTAAGAATAAACATTTGAGTGTTCATACAGGA
>JAISDK010000022.1 GCA_031264875.1 Prevotellaceae bacterium | reverse complement strand
GTATCGTTCCTCCCTTATCTCCTTTGATTTTCAAGGTTGCAATTGTTAGAATAAAGAAAAAATAAAAATGGAAACAGCATGACGAGACTGGATAAAGAAACGAGCGACAGGATCAGTTTTATTACGTTCATTATTCCGGAGTTTGCCGATAAATACAAGATGGACAGACAGGAGGCTTACCGTTATCTGAAAAAATATGGAGGACTGGATTATATATTCAAACACTGGTGGACACTGAATGTAGATAACCCTTTCTGGTCGGTGAGGGCAATATACGAAGCGTGCCGGAAAAACGGAGGATTACGATGAAAGTTTATCATGGCAGCAGTGTGGAAATCATTGACATTGACCTGCAGGGCGCTCACCGACGAATTCACCGGATTGTATCAAAAACCGTGGATAGAAGTCTATCAGCTACTTTTGAGAGAATTAAAGCTGGGGAAAAAATATACATAAAATGAAGATTAAAGAATATTACATACTGACAAAGCCTGCCACAAAAAACTGCCTGAAAATATCCGGAATTATTTTCACAGCCATCAGTGTGATTATATGGGGAATATGGGGGGTATCGGACAGCAAGTCGGAATCCATTATTGAGCCTCTAAAGATATTTGTCATTTGCTTCCTGGCGGGAAACATATTCGGCCTGTTTATAGCATGTCTGGCATTTATGGGAGGATACAGGCAGCTTAAAAACGCGTTTCGCCTCTACGATTCAATCCCTCTCAAGATAAGGAAACAGTACGAAATAAAGAAGAAACACCAGCCTTTAAATCCCAAGTATAACTATATGAAAATGCTGATCCTCAGTTCCAGGCCCGGAGTTCCATTTTTGCTTTTTGACAGACTCAATTCGGACAGGGTACGTATTATTATAATAAACCATCTTGACGGGAAAGATCTTTATCCACTGAAACTGAAGATAGACAGGGATTACAAGCAGGAACAGATTAGTCTTACAGGCTGGGGGCTTGCCAAAACTTTGAAATGGCGGAAAAACCAGACGCCGACTTCATCCGAGATTGACAGTTGTATAGAAGAATTGATAACTGTATCTTTCAAGGAAAATCTGGACATTGAGTTTCGCGAGCCTGAATGAATTTGAAACTTTAAGATTATACATTATGAATATTATGAATAATAGAACGGGGAAGCACAGAACGCTTAAAAATAACAAAATGAATATGAAAACATTCCGGCTTTTATTACTGTTGAGCGTATTGTTTCTATCCTGTAAAGAAAATACGGTTTTAGTGTCGGGGAAATGGACGTTCGTTTATAATACGGAACAAAATACTGTAAGCATAAAAAAGGATTCCGTAGCGGTTTTCGATAATCTGTATGTCGCATATAAAATGAATGACCGGACAGTTACGAGTAGAGATTATTCCATGATAAAAATGAAGCGGGAAACATGTCCGGACAAATTCGGGAACAGTACTTTGTTCAAAATAACATACAAGGCAAAGAATCTGCCCGATATTATTCAATGTTTTTACATGCAGGATGATAAAAATTATATCCGGACTGATTTTACTTTGACAGACAATAAATCGGAAATATCTTCAAACTGCATGGCGCCGGTTAATATCGACTTTGTACCGGCTGTTCTGGGCGCCAGCGGCAATCAAGCCCTGTTTATCCCTTTTGACAACGATAAATGGATTCGTTATCACTCATATCCTTTGACCTTCGACAAAATCGCAAGTTATGAAGTCAGCGCGGTTTTCAATAATGACAGCCGTAAGGGGCTTGTCGCAGGCTCCATAGAACACGACAGTTGGAAAACAGGCGTTGAAATAACTCCCGTACACGACAGGCTGGCAATTAAATGCTATGGCGGCGTCGCCGACGAATTGACCCGCGATTCCAAACCGCATGGCGCATTGAAAGGCAAAGAAATAAAATCCCCGCAAATACTGCTCGGACTGTTTGACGACTGGCGCAGCGGACTCGAAGAATACGCCTGCGCCAATGCCGCAGTAAATCCGCCAAAAGCATGGAACAGAGCGGTTCCTTTCGGCTGGAACAGTTGGGGAGCTTTGCAGTTTAATCTGACATACAGGAAAGCGCTGGAAGTTTCGGATTTCATTAAAGAAAACTTGCAGAACAATCATTTTGTCAATCGGGACAGCACGCTCTATATTGGCTTGGATTCCGGTTGGAACAGCTTTTCCGAAGAAGAACTGAAATCTTTCGTCGAACACTGTAAATCAAACAATCAGATCGCAGGCATATACTGGACGCCTTTCACCGACTGGGGTAAACATCCCGAACGGACTTTACGCGACGCTCCCGAATATAAATACAAGGACATATATCTGTATGCCAACGGCAAGCCTCAGGAACTTGACGGCGCATACGCCATTGATCCTTCGCATCCCGCCGTTGAGATTCAGATGAAAAATACGTCCGAACTGTTCCGCCGCTGCGGTTTTGAATATGTGAAAATGGATTTCATGACACACGGAGCAATGGAGGCGGACAGCTGGTATAAGCCGGAAATAAGCACCGGAATGAAGGCATATAATTATGGAATGGAATTGTTGAATCAATATTTTGGAGATATGTTCATTAATTTGTCGATATCTCCGATATTTCCGGCACATTACGCCCAATCGCGTCGAATAGCCTGCGATGCATGGAACAGGATAAAAGATACGGAATACACCCTGAACGCTCTTTCGTATGGATGGTGGCTCGATCGTGTATATCAATACAATGACGCCGATCATGTTGTGCTGCGCGATGCCTCGGAAGGAGAAAATCGCGCAAGAATTACTTCTGCTGTAATAACAGGACTTTTCATAACCGGAGACGATTTCAGCGCCGACGCTTCCGACAGTGGAAAGAAACGCGCCGTCGCCTGCCTGAGCAATGCCGATGTAAATGCCGTAGCGCAGGGCAATTCATTCCGTCCGGTGGAAGGTAATGGCGAAAAGTCCGAAAATCAATTTGTTCATGCCGACAAAAATGGAAATACATATTATGCCGTGTTCAATTATTCGAATGTAGATACAACAATAAATATTCCCATCGAAAGGATAGAATTGGACAAATCAAAACAATACAGTGCAAAAGAACTGTGGAGCGGGGAAACTGTCGATTTGAAATCGACGCTTACCGTTCCTGCAAAGGATGTAAAATTGCTGCTGATTAAATGATTCAAAAAATATTTACCCGTGCTGCGAATCTGCAAATCCGTACAATTGCCTCAGTCCCCATATATTATCGTCGATGTCCGAATCTTTGCTGATAAACAATACTGTAGAAAGAACCGTCAAAATAATGAGATTCGATAATGTCCGTATTGTTATTGTATATATACGAATCATTGGCGTTCGGCAACTCCGTTCTGCATATCTCTGATATCGTATCTGTATACATAAATCCGCTGTCGAAATCCACCATAAAATTCATAATTTGTCTATCCAAAATAAGTTTACATATCGGATTTCCATTCCAGTCCATATCTGCATTTTAAATAAAGGTTAATAAATATGGATGCAAAGTAAATAAATTCTTATTTACAATGCAAGTCAAAAAAATTATCAGTATTCAAACGATGTTATGCAACATAAAAAATACGCCTGTTTTTATTGTGAAAAAATGGATTGAATCCGTTATGTTTCGCCCGAAAATAAAGGGGGAAATAAGATTTTTCAACTGCTTTTCACTGCGAAAAAAATTGCGGCAAAAAAAATCTGTTTTTTTCGTCATGAAAGCACATAAACCAAGTTTGCTTGAAGTTATTTCATCACGAAAATAGTCGTTGCAGAAAAATTTCATACGCTTTCGTCACGAAAAAGCATGAATCAAATTTGCA
>JAISDK010000190.1 GCA_031264875.1 Prevotellaceae bacterium | reverse complement strand
GCAAAAAAATCATGGTTGCCGAAACGAAATAAGGATACAGCATCCGCAAAAAACTTACTCCGCTCGACAGTATGGCAATGATTTCGGTATTGTAGGCCATTTTTGAGGTGAAAAATATTACCGTTATAAACACAAACAGAGAACTGAAGGTGTTTACAAAAAACGGAATCATCGTCAAGTAAAAACTGAACACAATCTTTCCCAGAGGCGCTTTTTTGTTGACAAAGTCGTCAATATGTTCGCTTATGTCGAAGATAATGATTATCACAATAATCAGTGACAGGATCAGGAAATGTGTCCCGATAAACTTGCCAATTATATATAAGTCTATTTTTTTCAATCCGTTATTTCCAGCATTGTTATACCGAAGGCATGAAGGTGCTTATCGATTCCGCCTGTTTTACATACTCGTGGGATATTCCCTTGTGCATCTTGATCACCTTGTTGAGAGGCACATACACCGGCTGTTCGTTTACCCAGCCCACCATAAGGCTTCTCTGGTTGTCGAGCAGGGCTTCGACGGCGGAAATACCCATGAAACTTGCAACGATTCTGTCTTTTGCAGTCGGAGATCCACCCCGCTGCATGTGTCCCAGAATAGAGAGCCGAATCTCGAACTGCGGATATTCCACTGCCATTTTCTGTGATATTTCCGTAGCATTTCCCTCGTCGATACCTTCGGCAACCAGTATGATTGAAGATTTTTTCTTGTTGCCGCGAGTGGACAGATAATTTCTGACCTTATCCAGCTGGTTGGTTTCCTCGGGTATCATTGCCACTTCCGCTCCACATGCGATACAGCCGTTCATGGCAATAAATCCGGCCTCGCGTCCCATTACCTCGACGAAAAACACTCTGTTGTGCGAATTGGCAGTGTCCCTGATTTTATCTACCGCCTGCACAACCGTATTGAGCGCCGTATCGTAGCCTATAGTATAATCTGTTCCGTACAAGTCGTTATCGATTGTTCCGGGAATACCTATTATATTCAGATTTGTTTCTTTCGACAGCAGGTTTGCTCCTGTAAACGAACCGTCTCCGCCGATGACCACTAATGAGTCAATCTCATATCGTTTCAGCTGTTCGAAGGCAAGCTGCCGGCCTTCAACCGTGCGAAATTCGGCGCTTCGTGCCGTTTGCAGAAAAGTGCCTCCGCTCTGTATAATCCCGCTCACGTCTTCCGAACGCAACTGGAAAATATCGCCTTCCATAAGTCCCTTATATCCGCGTCGAATGCCAAATACCTCAAAGCCGTTGTTGATTCCGGCACGGGTAGCAGCCCTGATAGCCGCATTCATTCCCGGAGCATCGCCTCCGGAGGTTAGCACTCCAATTCTTCTTGTATTCATATCTCTTTTTACAATTTTTTACAATCTTACTGTTTAAAAAACAAAAAATCATCAGTCAGGTTGTCGCGGTTTGGTGAAAAATTCCAGAGTATTGTATATATTCATGAAATGCAGTAACCGTTTCCTGAAACTTATTTTCGTTTTAATAGCCTGTTCAAAGGGCATGTAGAAAGTCAGTATTCTCTGACTGTCCTCGCTGGTGAGTTCCTGGTTGGCATATTTTATTTTAAGATAAGTTGCCGTAAATGCTTCAAACGAAGTTCCCATGTTCATGTCCACCACTTGCCCTGCATACTGAAGCGGAGTGAGTTCGTTTCTGAAATATCCCATCTGGTACATCAGAAACATAGCTGCCCGGTATGGGTAATATGCTTCCTTTTTCGGGTTGGATATGCGTCGCGCACGGAAGGCATATACTGTAAAAATGATGTACGGAATGGAGAATATGATAATCAATGCCACGACGATAATAATTCCAAAGGTGAAAATCGCCATCCAGAAACGGTGCGTCTCTTCATTAGCGGCATCTGCTGTTGATTCCGACGGCTTCTGTTCTTCTTTTTTTACTTCTATCCTGAATTCGTCAACGGGAACGGGAACGGGGAGGCTTTTCAAAATGGCATTGACTGAAATGTTTTTCGATTCCACAACATCGTCAGTACGGGTGAATGATATTGCCAGTCCCTTATCGCCGTTTTTCACGTCGCGAAGTTTTATATTTGCCGAATCCCTGTAAAGGGTCGCAAGCGATACGTCTAACTTTATACTGTATGGCGAATCGGGGACGTATTCCCTGTCGAAATACACCAGCTTATTCATGTTAAAATGAATGAAATCCCTTATTGTATCCACGTTAAGCACATCTCCTGTTGCTGCAAACCATGCTTTCTGGGGGTCGAGGGGAGGAGTGCCGTCGGTACCGGGAGCTTCCGACTGTTCGGAATCGCCGAAAGTTGTGTCAAAGTCGAGCCATCCGTATTCTGGAAAAAATACCTGAACCCAGGCGTGCGCCTGTTTATTATATACCCAGTACCATCCTTTGTTGTTGCTGCTTCTGTCCACAATGGCATATCCTGTGGCTATGCGTGCAGGGATTCCGCAGGCCCGCAGTAAAAGAAACGTGCTGCCTGCATAATATGTACAGTTGCCAACGTGGTCGTTCAAAAGGAAGTTGAGTATTCGTCCTCCGGGGGGTACGGTGGTGGCAACATCCGAGTATTTGTAAAGGGGATTGCCCGATTCGTCCGTTTTCATGAAATAGTCTCTGACAGCAAGAATTTTATCAATCGGGGTCTCTGCTTTTGCCTCTTCGACAATTGCGCGGGCAATGGCCTTTACCGTATCGTATGCCGTGTTGCCGGGGTATTGCGTATAATAGTTGACGAAAGCGGTATCCACATCATCGAAGTTTTTCACAGTGCGCAGTATATTAAATCGCTGTTCCTGAAAATTACTTATAGATTCATTGCCATCCATGTTGTTGTACACGAAATAGGCGCTGTTCAGTTCGCTGACCCACATTTTAGCCCTGTATGCGGAAGTGTACTGGCTGTAGGCGTCGTTTTTGACTGCAACGGGCTGACAGTAAAACGCTGTCGAGGGAGCGGTAAATTCTGCGGGCGAAGATTTCACCTTGTAAACTTCGGCTTCTACAACTTTCCTTAATGTCTGTGACATTCCTTTCTCGACAACGGACATGTCGGTAGCTGTAAAATATAAAGGTATGGACGAGGGGTCGGGTGAAAACAGGTCATTGTATGGCATCAGCGTATCGGATTCGAATGTTTCGGTATAGTCGTCGAAAGCGGTAAGATATTCGGAAACGAAATAAAGCGGATTGGGTACGTCGGTACCGGGGAAAAAATTGTCGATATATGCCACAAACAGCGTGATGTCTTCGCTTTGCTGTTCCGTGTTGCGATTCAGATTGTCGTTGACCTGCATTGTTTCCTTCATCCGTATGGAACTGTCGGGAAGCATGTCGTACAGGCTGTTTTTGTTGTCGTTGTTAATTGTTCCTTCCACCCATTTCACTTCCAGTGTTTTGATTTCCTGCCGAAAGATATTGAATGTGACAAACAGTATAAGTGTCATGGCTGCGGAATAGAGTATAAAACCCTTGAAAGGTTTTGTCCACGACCGCAATTCTTTTTCGTTGGTATTGCGCAGCAGCTCGTTCATGAAAATGATATAGAAGGAATAAACAAGTATCGGAACGAAACTTTGAAACATGTAAACAACATCTGTGTGACCCGAAAGAGCGGTGATTACAACTCCTGCCGTCAACAGCGCTGTGGACAGTATGGCCGGAAAATATTTGGAACGTGAAAACCCCCAACCACAAATCCATCCGACAATGAACAGCGCTCGGAAGAGTAAAAAATCTATCGATAGAAAAAACGAGTCAAACTCGCCCGGCGCAAAATTGTCGATAAAGAAACTGAGACCTGCAAACAGCAGTATGATAACGATGAACGATGGTAAAAACCGAAACCGGAATGAATGGAAGATAATAGAAGTCAGTATGCCTGCCGCACAGTATATTGTCTGGAAAAGATAATGGCTGTGATTAAACAGTGGAAAATAATTCGAAGTGGTAAAAATCAAAACATAAACGACAAAAACCGTTGGAATACTCAGAAACAATATTTGTCTGAAAAGCTGTTTCAATGATATACAATTCATTTTATTCATACGAATTTACAACGCGCAAAAGTAGATAATTAAATGCAACTACCAAATTTATAATTCAGCAGTCAAACTATATAATTGCTGTACAACAATTTCGATATTCAGCGAATTTGTTCTGATACTAACCCGCCAGTAAACAGTCTTTAAAAATATTTGCTTTGTCCTCCACTCCACTCGGCGTAGTCTGGAGACTACGCCGAGCGATAGAGAGCTTTAGACCAGTGCCGTCAATTTAAGGCAAATAAAACTATGAAAGAGCATGTTATGTTCATGGCGTAACTTAACCTGACGGCTATGCCCCTGCCCGGTATCGATAGCAACAGATCATTTTTTGATGAAATACGGAAAAGACCTATCTTTGCGCAAAAATTTATTAAGAATTTTACAGTTATGGCACGTTATCTTGATCCCAAAAACGACTTACC
>JAISDK010000184.1 GCA_031264875.1 Prevotellaceae bacterium | reverse complement strand
GCGCATCAGGACAACGTTCATGCCCATGCGCTTCATGGCTCGCAGTCCGAAAGAACGTCCTATTACGCACATGTTGGTTGCAACGCCTGTCAGTATCACATTTTTGATTCCCTTTTTCCTGAACCATGCGCCGAGTTCCGCACCCGAATCGCTGATGAGGTCGTCCTTTTCGATTGACAGGACGTCGATTTGTTTTGTCCATGCCTTATGCGGTTTACAGTCGCTGCTTTCGCATCCTTCGTCCGACTGGTCTATGGGCCAAACGGCGTCTTTTTCCGACGGCAGCTTATTGCCATTTGCTATGTACGGCAGCTTAGTGTTCCTGTATTTCATTGCCTCCCTGCGTTGCGGATAATCTTTGTAGTAATCCATACATTCGCTCGGCGCATGCACAATTTTCACGCCTTTGCTGCGGGCGTCTTTCACTGCCTGCTCCAAAGCGACGGCTAATTCCCCAAAACGGGCGTTACTGATGTCGCACCAGTGCTTGTCCCACATGTCGCATATAATAAGCGCTGTTTCGGACGGCTTCCATGTTTCTATCCTGCTGACCGCCATCAATGCCTCTCCGTCTCCTTCCCAGTTGGACGGAATACGTTCCTGCATTGAGATTCGCAAGGGCAGTGTCAGATATCCAACAATGTTTTTTTGGGGACGGACGACGTCAAGAAGACGGTCTTGCCGAAGATTGTCGACAGAAGGTTTGGTCTGTGCAATAGCTGTTGCCACTGTCATCATGCCAAACAAAAGGGTAATTACTAAGAACTTTTTCATAATCCATTTAATTATTAATTGTTCATTATTAATTGTTCATTGACTACAGTTCGTAACCTTTTCGATAAGTTCCCTGAGCAAGTTCATTAGCCTGTTCGCTGTTGAGGAATTTTTCGGTTTCTGCGTCAAACAGCAAATGTTTGTTTCCGACACGACAGGCAATGTTGCCCATATTCACAAGCGTCGCGCTGCGGTGACATTCCTCAATATCTCCGTTAGTTTTTTTGCGGCTGCGCAGACAGTCGATAAAATTCTTCTGATGCGCATTGTCGGGGAATACAGCTCCGTCTTCGGCCACAATTTTATCGTCTTTGCCTATTACCTGCCATCCGCCGCCGTGGCGTCCGAGATACATCAGCCCTTCCGTACCGTAAATCTCCACGCGGGCGGAATAGTTGCGCCAGTTGGGAAAACGTGTTGCGTCATTGCGGATATCGCCGGGCGCTTTCTGCATGTATTTGACCGATCCGCCTCCGTCGGCAGTGATAACATAATCGTCGAACTCAAACACTACGGACTGAAATTCCGGTGTTTCACCCGTGCCGCCGAACACATAGTTTCCACCCCAGGAATAAACGGATTTCGGATGTGGCGGGTCGCCGAGTACCATCCGGGTGAGGTCTAACGTATGCGAAGCCTCGTCGTCGAGCAGTCCTCCGCTGTAAGCCCAGTAGTTTTGCCATCCTCCCCGTCCGTGTTCGCTGACGATGGACGGGCTGAACGGGCGATATGGAGCCGGTCCCAGCCATTTGTCCCAGTCGAGCCACGATGGAACAGGAGCTTCGGGCGCTTCGGTAAACTTTCCGCCGCCAAGCATGAAATATGTTTTGACGGTTACGATTTCCCCGAGTTTGCCGCTTTTAATGTATTCCCGTGCCGAAAATCCCTGTGACGCGCTCCGATTTTGAAGCCCCGCCTGTACAACACGCTTGTATTCGGCGGCGGTTTCGACTAACTTGCGACTCTCAAAGATGTTTACGGAAAGGTTTTTTTCCACGTACACATCTTTTCCCGCACGGCAGGCATGGATAGCAGCCGGCATGTGCCAGTGTTCGGGCGTGGCAATCCATACGGCGTCCACATCCTTGTCGTCGAAAATGCTGCGCATGTCTTCCGTGGTTCCGGGACGGTAGCCGAATGTCTTTTCGACCTCTGCCTGCGCTTTCGCCAGTTTGGTTCTGTTGACGTCGCAAACTGTTTTAATCACTACATTTTCATTAGTCTTGCAACAGTTAATTATACAGCCCAGCCCGCGACCGCCACAGCCAATCAGAGCAAGCGTAATCCTGTCGTTTGCACCCGCAACGGACTTCTTCGCGCCCCCGGACTGCCCATACAAAGTCTGACCTGCCAGCACTGTTCCTGCTACGCTGGTCGTGCCGGCTTTTAAAAATTCTCTTTTATTATACATGGTTATATTGTTTTATGTAATTTCTGTTATTTCAAACTTGTTGTCCCCGCAAATATTTATATTTCTATATAATTCAGTTTTCTTGAAATTAAAGCATTTCTTACAGCGCTGTCGTTGTTTAGCACTTTTTTTCTATTAATCGAGCACAGCCATTTCCAGTTAATTTTTTTCTCTTCGGGAATGGTGAAAATTTCCCTTAATATGTCTTTTATACTTATTTTTTCGACAGACGATTTCAGGCTCGCGAAAACGATAACCGTGTTTGAGTCAAGTTTGTCAAGAATCTTTTCGGTTTCCTGCGAAGGTATCAGCGAAGAGATGCATACGACCGAGACTTTTCCGTTGCCGAAATATTCTTCAATCTTATTTGAATGCCAGTCCATCCCGGATATCTGTGCAGAGACTTCGTGCTGATATTCAATTGCAATTTTCGATTTCTGGTCGGGTATAAAGCGCACTTCGTTATCTTTTTTCAACGACTTGTAAACATCCCATATACCTGTTTTGTATGTGTTTAGAAACTTGTCCGAGACTGTTTTTTCCAGCAGATTCCGGTAACTGTTACAGAACGAGGCATACATGTCTATCCGCGATGCGTATATGCTTTGCATTTCGATCATCCGAACTATCAGTTCTTTGGTCTTTGCATAAACAGGCCATACTATTCTCCGTATATCGTCCGACGATTCAAAATGCTTGAAATGCAACAGTTCTCCTTCTTTCCGGTGTACTGTCTCGGTTCTTATTTCGTCGTTATCCATAGTGTATAACACTTTTGACAATTCCACATCATTGTCGGAAACCGGTAGAACGACTACCGCAAGCCTGTGGCCGAACTCTATTTTAAAGGAAAACATTCTGAAAATATCCTGAAAAAACAGCGTTACCTTATCCAGATCATAGCTTTTGATATTCGGGAGAGTCAGTTCCTTTCTGCCGTAAGCCTGCCTGTGCTTCAGCCTTTTCAGCATGATTAGCGCTTCATATTGCCTGTCGAAAGTCAGTCCGGCTTTGACCACGCCTGCAAACGGAATCATCAGCTTGTTGCACACTACTTCGCAAATCACTTCGTTCGCGCTTGAATATGTAAATTTTATCTCCGGCTTTGCTTTCGACTTACGATACATGATGTATGCAGCAAGTACTGTTACGATTGAAAACAGAATAATTGCGCCGAATACGAACATCGAGCTTTTCAATAAAAGCAAGGCTATGTCGTTTACTTTTTCCGAAGCGCCGGCTGTAGCGTATTCTCTTACAAAAAACACAAACAAAAGTACAATGAAAAATGTCACACGAACGCAGATTTTGCTGCGAATATATTTCACTCCCCGACAAAAAATATCTACTATTTTTTTCACTTTTACGTACAAACTAGTCTATTTCTATTATATATGGTAATTTTGCAACGATGCCGAAGTTTTTAATACTGTTCACTATATGTTCATAGTATTTAAATGAGCGGACAAGTTCACTGTCTGCGGATTTTGACACTTTAGTTTCAAGAGTTTTCACCAGCATTTCCAGTGCATTTAATTCTTTTGGCAATTCCAGTATGGAATAATCCGAAATGTCTGCCAAACTGGCAGCTTCCTGAATGGCCTCCTTTATTCCCCCAAAATAGTCAATCAAGCCAATATCGAAAGCGTTTATTCCGCTCCACACTCTTCCCTGCCCGATGCTGTCCACTCTTTCTACCGTTAAATTTCTGGATTTCGCAACCTTCTCCGTGAATTTCGAATACACGAATTCAATATTTTTCTGTAAATAATTCTTTTCGACTTGTTTCAATGGCCGTGTAAGCGAAGGAAAATCGGAATGTTCATTGGTATTCACCACGTCATAGGTTATTCCCAGTTTTTCTCTCATGGCTTTTTCGATATTTGGAATCATGCCGAACACTCCTATCGAGCCGGTCAGGGTTGTACGGTGCGCAAATATTTTATCGCCGGGCGTTGAAATCCAGTAGCCTCCCGAAGCAGCGAGATCGCCCATAGATATGACAACAGGTTTCTTCGCTTTCGTTATTTCGAGTTCGCGGGCAATAAACTCCGAAGCGCCGGCGCTGCCTCCGGGCGAATTAACTCTGAATACCACCGCTCTAATACTCGAATCCTTCCGCGCCTTACTGATTGCCGCGATAATATTTTTTGACATAATATCGGTTTCGCCTTCGCCCGCCATGATTTCTCCGGAAGCATATATCACGGCAATTTTATTTCCCGTTCCCGGAAGAGGCAGCGAAGCTGTGCTGTATTTATCTATATTCACAGTGTTTAGAGTTGTGCTTCCCGAATATTTTGTCAGTTCCGCAATCAATTCGTCTTCGTATAGCAGTTGATCGACAAACTTTTTATTGAGAGCGTCTTCGGCCACGGCAAGTTCCATATTGTCGGCTATGCGGTTTAACTCTTCCGTTGCAATATCTCTCGAAGCGCTGATGGTCTGCAATATATAGTTCCATATAGAACCTGTATATGACTTTATCTGTTCTCTGTTTTCGTCGCTCATCCTGTTGAGAGTAAACGGTTCTATAGCCGATTTGAATTTTCCGTGACGGATAATCTGCATATCAATCCCCAGTTTGTCCAGCAGTCCTTTGAAAAATGTCAATTTTGAACTGATTCCCGCGAAGTCGATGCTTCCAAACGGATTCAGGTATATCTTGTCGGCAACTGTAGCCAGATAATACGCTTTTTGCGAATAACTTTCGGCATAAGCCAGAATAAATTTCCCCGATTCCTTGAAATCCAGCAGAGCGTTGCGTATTTCTTCGACGGAGGCAATGCCCGCCTGAATACTCGAAAGTTCCAGATATGCGCCTTTTATGCGGTTATCGTATTTTGCCTGCTCTATCCCGTTAAGGAGACTGTTCAGCCCTAAATTGGTCTCGACGTCAAGGCTGAGAATATCAATCGTCGGAATACCGGAACGGTCTTCAATCGGCTTGTCTAAAGAGATTTTCAATATGGAATTGTTTTTCACAGTCACCGGAGCGGTAGAACCCATGGCGGCTATCATGGCAAACAGGATTATAAAAACCAGAATGTTAACTATCATTATCCCGAGTATGGACGCAAGCAACATTTTGAAGAAATTTTTCATATCACATTTAATTAAATTGTATTCTTTATTAAAACTTTTTTAAATACGGCGTATATTTACTACAAAAATCGAGCCAAAAGTAATACAATTTTTAGAGATTAAAATAAAAAGCACATTCTGTTCCATATTGCGACATGTGATAGCATACGGTCGCAGTACTTTTGCGCCATAATTCGTACATCGTTTATCTGTTCGCAGGTTAATTGAAATATTGGTATATATCTGCATGATAAAAATATTTACATACTCTTTTGAAAACACACAAAGAAAATTATGATAACAGGACATTTAATCTTCAGTAGAAATAGTATAACGTTATACATGTAAAAATTCTACTGTAAGAAATCTGAAACAGTCAATTTTTACCAACCCGGCTGTTAAAATCACCGTCTATATTTTACAATTGGGCTAAAGTCCAATATTTTCAATTAATAACTCATGTTACGCAAATATGGCGGCGCCCCATGCGTAACATGAAATGTAATTACCTTTGCGCAATGAAAATATTGATCAATCCGATAAAAATGGAATATTCGGAACCGGTAAACAGCGTGGAAAGCATACGCATACGCAGTCATCAGCTGGGAAATCCCGAATTTAACGAACCGGAAAAGCTTGTTGCATGGATGGGCGCAATTCAGGCGCAGGATTACAGCATGTCGAAATGGGCGCTTGGCGTCAGGTTACAGTCTGCTACAGTCGTGGATGTTGAAGCGGCGTTGAGTGCCGGGAAAATCCTGAGAACGCATGTGATGCGTCCAACATGGCATTTAGTGGCGGCGGAGGACATACGGTGGATGCTGCAACTGTCTGGGGAGCGGATTAAATCGTCGGCCGCTTCAAGAGACAGAAATCTGGAAATCACCGGAGAACTGTATTCCAAATGTAACCGGCTCATCGAAAAAATACTGGAAGGCAACAATCATCTGACAAGACAGGAACTCGCTCTGGAACTGACTAAAGCCGGTATTGCAGCCGATACGTCCCGGATGACCCATTTCATGATGCGCGCCGAAGTGGAAGGAATTGTGTGCAGCGGTATCGACAGGGGAAACAGGCAAACATACGCTTTGATTGACGAGCGTGTTCCTCCTGCAAAAACGCTGCATAGGGAGGAAGCTCTGGCTACACTGGCGACAAAATATTTCAGGAGCCACTCTCCGGCAGGTTTACAGGATTTTGCATGGTGGTCGGGCTTGTCCGTCGGCAATGCACGACAGGCTGTTCACCTGATTCAGCCGGAACTGTTCACTGTCATGTTTCATGAAAGCCTCTTATTTGTCCATCAATCGTACCGCGGAGAACTCGAATCGCCCGATACCTTCCATTTCCTTCCCGCTTTCGATGAGTATATAATTGCTTACAAAGACAGAACAGGCGTTTTGGATACGGAATATCAAATGAAAGCATTCAGCAAAAATGGAATATTTCATCCGGTCATTGCATCGAACGGCAGAATTGCAGGTACATGGCAAAAAACGGCAAGTAAAAACCGCATAACTGTTAAACCCGCTTTTTTTGACGCAGCCAACACGGATGAAAACCGTATGAAAATCGCCGAAAACAGATACAGAGCGTTTTTTATGGATAAAATGATTAACGGTTAATGTTGTCCGAATTTTGTAAAGTTTCCCATGCAACCAGCAGGACGGTCATTTCGGAATAACTGAGGATACCGCTTTGCTGTCTGTTCGTTTTCAGGTAGCTGTCATATACTTTATTCTGTACGGACGAAAGAGTTGGATTGAGAGCTTCTTGCCAGCGCTCGCTGATTTTCCGGTAATCGTCGATGATGCGGGAATCAACCTTCCGAACAGTCTCACTGTATTTATCGGGCGCTATTTTCCGCAGATTCTTAAGCAGATACCAAACCGTTTCCAGATAGCCGCTATATCGCGTCAAAGGATGTTCGCTCGAACAGCAAATAATGGAAGCATACAGATTACATTCCGATTCGCTTGCAATTCCAAACTGGTGCGCCTTCTCATGAGCCGAAGAAAACGGATAGCTTACAGGGAGTTGAAAATAATTAAGATGTTCTTCATTAAAAAAAGGACTAAAAAATCCCGAAACGCCTGCACGGGTCATTAACCCTTCTATGACAGAAGATTTCGGGCGACGCTTCCCGCAAGGGTAGGGAATACGCAGCTGTCTGCTGAGTTTTTCGTATGACGTTTCCACAGCGCTGTCTATTTCATCAATATCCAAATCAGGTTCAGCGACATACGACTTGTTTAAAGAATCAATGTACCGGCAAACCAAAGCCTCGAAACAGGCAGCATCTTCGACAGGCTGTTCCACTCCGAAACGCTCATGAAATCCGGGACGGAAATAAGCAATTCCCCACGACATGTAAAACCATGACACTAACCATAATATTGACGCAACGACAGCCTTTAACCAGCGGATGAACGATAATTTCCGCATAAACATCAGCACAATACTGCCGATAAAAACAACTGCTGCAACTATAATCAGTACATCAAACAAAGAAAACGGAAATCTGCATGAAACAGAAGACAGTACAGCTGCGATTACCGGATAACAATGCCCGATATACGCTTCAGCCATGCCGGGCAGGCGCGAACACAAAAAAACGAATAATATCAACACACACGGCAGTATAAATTTGAGTAAAGTGAAAAAAAATCTGCCGTTTCCCGGTCTGACCAACCCTGACAACTGTCTCATACTGTTATATTTTTTATCTTTAATTAAAAAAACAAAAATATAAAAAACTCAAATAAATTTGCGAATAATAGGAAAATATCTAATTTTGCGCCCTGAAATTAAAAGTTATAAAAGGCATAAAGTATTATGAAAAAGGGGATTCATCCTGCAAATTACCGCATAGTGGCATTCAAAGACATGTCAAACGAGACGGTATTTTTAACCCGCTCGACGGTAAATACAAGAGAAACAGTTGAAATTGATGGAATTGAATATCCATTATATAAATTGGAAATATCAAACACTTCCCATCCTTTCTATACAGGAAAAATGAAGCTGGTAGATACGGCAGGGCGTGTGGATAAATTTATGAATCGCTACAAAAAACATTTAGAAGCGAAAAAATCGTAGTTCAGCGGTTATTTGAAAGAATATAAGAGATTTGAAAATAAGTCTCTTGATGAACAAAATCCGATTAACAAAACGTTTTGACTTCGAAGCGGCACATTCGCTGACAGGATACGATGGAGCCTGCCGGTATATACACGGGCATTCCTATACTCTGTATGTCACTGTCATAGGCGTACCTTCGACGGACAAAAGCAATCCCAAACATGGAATGGTTGTGGATTTCGGAATCCTTAAACAGATTATTAAAGAGAATATCACCGACAGGTTCGATCACTGTCTCATGTTACGCAAGGATTCTCCCCTGTCGCATGAAATAAAGAGCGAATACCGTAAAGTCGAGCTGTTTGATTTCCAGCCGACGTGCGAAAACATACTGCTTTATTTTGTCGAAATACTGAAAAACAGTTTACCCGATACGGTTTTCCTGCACAGTCTGAAACTGAGCGAGACCAGAAGCTCTTTTGCCGAGTGGTATTTGTCAGACCAAATTATATAGCAACGAATGAATTATGGTGGAGATATCTTCAAAATTACTGTCAGCTGCCGTTGATGAAATGGCGAGCCTTCCGGGTATTGGACGTAAAACGGCTATGCGGCTCGTACTGCATCTGCTGAAACAGCCGTCCGACAATGTCGAACGTTTTGGAAATGCCATTATAAGGATGCGCAGAGATTTGTTTCATTGCGAGATATGCAACAATATTTCCGATACTCCCGTCTGTCCGGTCTGTTCGGACAGGTCGCGGGACACTTCAATGATTTGCGTAGTAGAAAGCATCCGCGAAGTCATGCTGATAGAAAACACGATGCAATACAACGGCTTATACCATGTTTTGGGAGGAATCATTTCTCCCATGGAAGGCATAGGTCCCTCTGACCTAAAAATAAATTCATTAGTTGAAAGAGCATCCTGTGAAAATATCCGTGAAGTGATACTCGCCCTCAGTACAACCATGGAAGGCGAAACAACCTGCTTTTATCTCTACAAAAAACTGATTGCCTGTAATGTCGAAGTATCGATAATTGCCAGGGGAATGAGTTTTGGCGATGAAATAGAATATACCGACGAAATCACTTTGGGACGCTCCATTAAAAACAGGCAACCGTTCAAAAATAATTGAAACGTTTTTGAACGAAATATCAGTATGCCGATGACTGATGTGAGTGATGTTTTATATGAATATATAACGTTTTATGAAAAGCATACTGCACAACATTACTGTCGCAAAAATCAATATCCAATACATTCGGCAGTTGAAACCGTCGGCTATGATAATAATAGGGCTAAAGTCCAATGTCGTCAGTTTAAGGATTGGAAGCCCACATGGCACAACTCGATAGTACCTCGAGACGTGCAACATATTAGCTTAGAGACGTATAACATATTAGCAT
>JAISDK010000144.1 GCA_031264875.1 Prevotellaceae bacterium | reverse complement strand
TTACCTCAATGATAGCATATTTGAGCGCCACATTCCATAAAGAAACATGACAGGAAACGGCTGGAGAAGTCAATTGGCCATCGCATCCATCTCAAAACAAGTATCCAATGCCCAGCTTGCTTTCAACAATCCGGTATTTAACACCTGGAAAATGCCGGTAATAGCTGCTGCGAAGATAATATGACGTTTCGAGCGAAAGCACGCAGCGTTGCCGGAGATGATAATAAAAGTTTGTGTTACAGATTGTAAACTTCACATTACCACTGTCGCCCTGAACATTCAAAACACGCTGTTCGGAAGCCGTCAGCTGAGACAGATCCATTTTGGAATCATATCCCTTCCACGTAAAAAGCCGGTAATCCTCAACCTTCACATTAAACCCCGCCCTGCGTCCAAGCAGTCCCGCGCTAAACTTTGAGCTGAAGCCACTTCCAAGATTATAGTCGCGATTGACCACACGATAATAATCGGTAATACTGCCGCCAAGCAATATACCTGTGAGATACATGCTCGACACAAACACAGATTTTTTCACGGCATCTCTTTTAAACTGAGCGCCTATACCCACAGCCGCCGTTTCGGCAATACGGTACGAACTGACACGGCGCTCGGCCATTACAGTATTCGAATCGTAATAGTTAAAATGCTGAAAAATACCCCAGTGTACCGTGGACTTTTCATCCTTCAAGGGAATGTTTTTTCCCCACAGCTGGCCTGTAACATTAACATTCCCGACAAGGGGCTGCTGTGAAAAGAAGTTAAACGAAGTACGCAGAGTAAAAGCATCATACGGCCTTTCGCCGTCACCGGAAAACATGTTTCCGTGACTTAGCAGCAAATCAACATACATGCCATTATCTAGCCTGTCCCTGATCTTCGAATCCTCCGCCAGTCCCCTGTGGCCGGATGCAATATAAAAGTGGACAGGAATATCGTCGTCAGTGTCATTCAACGTATTGCGTACCTTCCATGCCTCGCCGCACATAATCCGGTTCAGTCCGCGCATGGGAGAAACGGCGGTAACAAGCAATTCACGGCAAAACCGTCCGAAGCCCGTAGCGCTCTCGTCAATCAGCAAACCGGAAAGCCGGAACGTTATTTCGCCAAGGGCAACTCCGCCTATTGATGTAGAAATGAAATCGTTGATAGACGGAGGTTCGGTTTCCATAAAATACTCCCACATCAGGCTTCCGGCAACCGAATAAGGAACAGACTGAATGAAACTCATGCCGTTACAGCGTGCAGCGTTGAAATACAGCCCGCCATGATAGGGATGACCAAGCAAATTGGTGGAAAACTGGTCGTTGTCCCATACAAAACCGTGCCGGAAATTGCTTTTCACCGTGTTGAAATCAATATTGTAAACAATATCATTAGCAATCACATAACGGTCGATTGCCCATATTCCGGTATTTATTCCAAACGTCTCGACAGAGGCCTTCAATACATTCTTTTTCAACACAATCGCAGTGTCGCTACGGGCAAAAAGCGGACATAGCGAAAAACAGCCGGCAGCAACTGTCATTATAAATATCTTTTTCAATGTCATAATATATCCAATATTTTCTACGCAAATGTATAACGCAATTACAGGCGCGACAGGCAAAATCGACGGATAATATGTTTTTCACGACGAACAGCGTTTTTGACATGTGTTTTTGCTATTAAATGATTACGGCATGTTTGAAATATAAACATGTTTCCGGCAACCAAATGATTCCGGGACATTCACATTATTGACTGTTAAAGACAACCGGTCTGCCAAACAGTCAGGGAAATAACAAATCCTGTTAATCAGCTAACCCGCGATTAAAGCCCTTAACACTGTTGTGGAAATAATTAAACCGATAAAATCTTAAAAAAACGATAAAAAAGAATAAAATATCGTATTGCTAATCAAAGGTAAATATCATAATTAAAGGCAAATACATATAACAATTAAAAAAAACTTTTTAAAAGTATTGCATATTCAAAATAACACTGTACATTTGCGCCATTGAATTATAAATATCGTTGTAATGACACATTATTTTAACATTGAAAATAATAAGGCAATAGAAGTTGAAATGAACTTGAAAACCTTGAGACCGAAAATTCTCAATGCGTCTTTTGCTTCAAAAATTTGTATTCATAACAGTCATACAGTATCTTTCACATCAAAATCGTCAAAACAAAAAAAACGCCATATTATTCCTGCAAAAATAATTTTAGAACTGGAAAAGCATAGCGTTTTATTTATCACAAAGATTTTAAAAACGAATTTACGCAGTGTAAATTTGTCCAGCGGAGTTCCAGGAACAAATTTACGCAGTGTAAATTTGTCCAGCGGAGTTCCAGGAACAAATTTACACAGTGTAATTTTGCTTAGCGGCTCTCCAGGAACAAATTTACACAGTGTAATTTTGCTTAGCGGCTCTTCAGGAACAAATTTACACAGTGTAATTTTGCTTAGCGGCTCTCCAGGAACAAATTTACACAGTGCAATTTTACTTAGCGGCTCTCCAGGAACAAATTTACACAGTGTAAATCTATATATAGATATTTTGAAAATGAAAAAGCGACGTGTATTTTTCATTTCAGGATTATCAGAACGAAAGAATCTTCGAGAAGATATTGTAAAAAAGATTTCAGGATAGAAAATAATTAATGATTTTTTAACAACAAAATATTTAGGATATGTCAATTATAAAAGTAATTTTATTCAGGTACATGCGAGGTGAAGCACACCTTCAGTATTTAGTACTTTTTGATCAGCTGCTTGTTGAATTTCCTGATGTAAAGGCAGCAGTAGCGGCTTATTATGATGCGTTCATCCTGCTGCTGGCGCAGGAAAAGAAAATAGTCGATATGAAACGCAGTAGCGACTATACACAGCGTATATCAGACGTGGACAACCGTGATGACCGTCTGATTACGGGAATCAAGGAAATAATCAATGCTTCGCTGCATCATTTCGACAGCGCCACAGTTGCAGCTGCACAAAGTCTTGCGCTGCGCATGAAAGCATTTGGCGATATTCCTGCAAAGTCATACGAAGAAGAAGTCGCTGCAATCGACATTCTGATTACAGACTTAAAGTCCACAGAATATGTACAGAAAGTATGTCGTTTGGGACTTATGCCATGGGTTCAGCAACTGCTGTCGTCCGTTACCGAATTTAAGGAACTGCTCAGGCTACGCAACATTGAACAGTCTGAAAAGCCGAATGAGACTCTTCAAGATATACGCAATCAGATAGAACCCCTTTACCGAAAAATGATAGGCGCCATCGACGCGGCGTCTTTTATCGACACCGAAGGAAAATACACCGAGTTCATCAAGAGGCTCAATACTCAAGTCACCTATTTCAACGACCACAACCACCGTCCGGCGCGCAAAAATATCAAGACTGCAAACGTCGAACCAATTTCCGTGCAGCAATACACCGGAAAAGCTATCACGCCGATACCGCTGGTAAGATTTGAAGGCTCGGAACTTTCGTTTGCAAAAGACTTTACGCTTATATACAAAAACAATGTCAATCGCGGTGTTGCAACCATCGGCATAGTTGGAAAAGGAATATATACCGGCAAGATAGTTGTAACATTCAATATCGAATAGCCCGTGGGATTTCAGGAACTGTGAACATAATGAATCTTTAAAGGCATAGTGTAATGTATAATAAATGACACTCAATTGTAGTTTTTCAATCGGCGCACAGAGGGCCTGCCTAAGGCTAACTGTCGCCAACTAAACGGATGGCCGCTGACTGTGTATAACATCAGCGGTCATAAGTTTATGACGACCGCCGATTAAAAGAACTCAAATGGTAAACGCTGATATGTACAATATCAGCGTTTATTATATGAATACGACCGCCGATTAAATGGATTAACCCGATTACCGCCGACAGTATCTAATATCTTCGGTTATCGGGTTAATCGCTTTAATCAGCGGTCGTTTGTCCGGGCGACTGTTTAAAGCTGCAATTTGAAATACATCCTGTACCGGATACGGTTACATTCCATGTTACATCAAAGCGTGCATTGCGCCCCGGTTTTCAAGCCTCAGTTTCCATTTCTCAGCAGCTGTGCGCCATCGCTTCCTGCAAGGTGCCTGTATTTAAGCGAAGGCGAAGGAATCAATTCGCCCAGTCCCAGCTTATTCCACTTGCTGTCGATAGCATTGATTGTTTCGTTGTCCATGCAAATGACATTCGGCCACGGTCTCAGAAAATCCTTTTTACAGAACTTTGTTCTCGCATCGACAATCAGCGTATTGTCAACTATTTTGCAGTCATAGCTAATGTCGATATTGCTCAGGGCAATCCACAGGCAGGTTTCAAAATCGGACACATCAATTCCGTTGTCGAAAATCACCAGCATCTTGGTTTTTGCGGCAGGAATATTGTCCTCGTTGCAAAACAGGCATGTATTGGTATATGATTCAGGAACAATAGACGTTTCTTCCATAAGCTTTTCGGTAGCATCGATACACATTTTTCCGCCAAACCCCTGCTGACGTGCGGCATGGTCGAGTATATCCAGCGGTCCCCTGGCGAAACACGTGTCTGTCGATGGATTCCAGTTCTTGGCCATTGCGTCGAAGATGGCGCTAAGGCTGTAGGCATTGGAATCGATGGCAATGATAATCTTGCAAAACATCATTTGCCCCGCTCCCCACATCGCATTGGCCACCTTGACAGCCTGTCCCGGATATTTCTTGTCGATTGACACAATTACGAGATTGTGAGCCGTTCCTTCCTTCGGGAGAAACAGTTCCCTGATTTCCGGAGCGATGAAAAGCTGTATGGGCTTGAGGAAAATTTTTTCAATAGCCATCGACATGTAAAAGTCCTCCTGCGGCGGGATACCTACAACCGTTGCAGGATATACCGCTCCACGTCTGTAGGTTATGCAAGTTACATGCATCTTCGGGTAAAGATCCTGCAACGAATAGAATCCTGTGTGATCGCCAAACGGACCTTCCGAAACAAAAGCCTCAGCAGGGTCGATATACCCCTCTATTACAAAATCGGAATCTTCGGGAATCTCAATATCCTGTGTAAGGCACTTCACCAGACGCACGGCCTTCTTTCTCAGAAAGCCTGCCAGCAGATACTCGTCCACATTATCGGGCAGCGGCGCCGTTGCACACCAGGTATATACCGGATCTCCCCCAAGCGACACGGCTATCGGCATCAATTTGTTCGCCTTTTTGTATCCCTCGAAATGAGCGGCTCCGGTTTTGTGTCTGTGCCAGTGCATTCCGGCAGTTACGTCGTCGTAGATCTGAAGCCTGTACATTCCTACATTCCTCAGTCCCGTCTCGCAGTCCTTCGTATGCACCAGTGGCAGAGTGATAAACCGTCCTCCGTCGTGCGGCCAGCATTTAAGCGCCGGCAAATCGCCAAGTTTCGGCGATGGCATCACATCCTCTTGACACTGTGGACTCTTGATTCTTACAACTTTCGGAAGCCATTCCGACATGTACTCAAGTGTGGGCAGCATTTTCAGCTTGTCCCATAAACCCATCTTCGTTACGTGCAGGTTTTTGAAAACCGATTCTATCTCTTTCGGCACTTCGTCCAGGCTTTTTACTCCCAGCGCATACGCTATGCGCTTTTCCGAACCGAAAGCATTGATCAGCAGCGGGAATTTTGTCCCCGTGTTCATAAACAGCAACGCCTTGCCGTTGCCGGACTTTACTTCGCGATCAACGATTTCGGTTATCTCCAGCTCGACGTTTACATATTCGTAAATACGTACCAATTCGTTCTTTGCTTCAAGGTATTCAATGTAGCCAAACAGGTCGAAATACATAATCTTCCATTTTTACAGGTCAATAATTCTCCTTTGCGCGGCGCTTTCGTAAGCAGCCTCTATTATACGTAATCCGTTCAGCGCGTCCTCCGGATCAACAGGCAGCAGATGCCTGTATGTGCTTCCGCATAACTGTTCTCCAGCATTTTTACCCGCCTGTCCTGCGGCATTTTCACTCCGCGAATCTTCGGGTTCGGGCTGTGCATCTGTACATTTGCACGCAATGGCGCTGTTTACCGCTTCGGCAAGCTGCCGGTAAAATCCTGTGTATGACGAAACAGGCGATGCAATGCTCACTGTTTTCAGCGAACCGTCGGGTTGCAGCTCCGTAAGCCTCGCAGCTGTAGAATCGTTCTCCCTGCCGAAATTCGCGTCGCCGGGACGTATTCCTGCAACCATCTGTTCTTCGAGGACATTCGCCCTGTATTTCACAAACGAGCCACCGTGTCCGTTAATGATATACGACGGGCCGATGTCGGCAACCAGCAGCGAACTTTTTATCAGCAGTCTGAACCTGTTCTCATAGTACAGTGTGACAGCGCAGTAGTCGTCGATTTCCGAAAATTCCCTTTCCCTGCGTATCTCCGCAAAAACCGATTTCGGCATCCCGAAAAGGAAAATAGCCTGGTCGATCAGATGCGTGCAGAGTTCGTACATCAGTCCGTTGCCCGGACGCGGTTCTTCCTTGTGCGCCTTGGGATTGGGAGCGTTTTTGAAACGTTCAAAACGAAATTCCCCGTCGATAAGCTTTCCCATCCGTTTTTCATCAACAGCCTGTTTCATCGCAACAAGCTCGCCCTCCCAGCGTCTGTTGTGAAAAACTGTCAGTACAAGATTCTGCCTTTCGGCAATGTCAATAAGAATCCTCGCTTCTGCCGGCGTTACCGCGAAAGGCTTATCGACAACAACATGCTTTCCCGCTTCCAGAGCCTTGCGGGCATAGTTGAAATGCGTTGGGCTTGGAGTATTTACCACAACCAAATCAATGTCGTCTGCCTCAAACAGCTCTTCGCACGAGCGATAAATTCTCGCTGAAGGATACCGTTCGGCAGAATTGTTGCCGTGACGCTCTACAAAAGCCCTCAA
>JAISDK010000041.1 GCA_031264875.1 Prevotellaceae bacterium | reverse complement strand
TTTACCGCAGCGAATGGATGCCGGGCGCCGCTCCGACCATTCATATTCAGCAAGGCTCGGTGATCGAAACGCTCCGCCTGCGCGATATTCAGCAGGATAACAAATCGGACGTTCCTCTGACTTTACTGCACAGCGAATCAAGCATCCTGCAACTCTTTATCGACGGAGTGGTAATCCGTGAAAAAGACGCTGCCAAAGCCGTGCCGACAAGCGGCGACGGACGGGTATTGCACCAGCATGGCGAATTTATTATACTGGACGACAAGGAAGTGATGGACGAGACTGAACGTGTCGAAGAAGAAGTACGCGCCAATCCGCGAAAAGGATTTACATTATAAATTCAGAGATCCTGATGTGGGTAATGCTTTCATCATTCATTTACCCCCACGTATAGATAAAAAGCTGTTGGCAACCACGCTTATGCTACTCAAAGCCATTGCCATGCCGGCGATCATCGGGTCGAGCAGAAATCCGTTGAACGGATAAAGAATACCGGCAGCTATGGGGATGCTGATAAAATTATAGATAAAAGCCCAGAAGAGATTTTGGCGTACCGTTCTGACAATCCTGACGGAGAGGCTTATTGCTTCCGGGATTTTCGTCAGGTCGGGCGAAATAATTGTCATTTTGGCGACGTCAATGGCAATATCGCTTCCCGTTCCCATTGCAATACTCAAGTCGGCCTGAGCAAGGGCGGCGCTGTCGTTGATACCGTCGCCAACCATTGCCACAACTTTGCCTTCCGACTGTAACTGTTTTACAAATAAGGCTTTTTGATGCGGCATCATACCTGATTCGCAGTTTCGGATTCCGAGACTTTCAGCTATTGCGCCCGCAGCAGCCTCGCCGTCTCCCGTAAGCATATACACTTCAATACCTGCCGACTGCAACTGTCCGACAGCGGTTTTTGCCGTTTCCCTGATCCTGTCGGCAATACCGATCACGGCAATTACATTCCGTCCGTCGGCAAACCATACTGCGGTTTTCGCCTGTCTGCCCAGTCTGTCGGCTTCCCCGGCGAGCTGTACGTCAATGGATATTCGGTTTTCAAGCATGAGACTGCGGTTTCCCGCATAATAAATCCGTCCGTCGATAGTACCCCTTACACCTTCGCCCGTCAGGCTTTCAAAATCATCGACCGTGTCGGGTGACAGTCCGTCAAAATAACTTGCTATTGCTTCAGCCAAAGGATGCTCCGAACGTTTTTCAAGGCTGTACAGGGCGTTCTTTTTGCTGTCGTCTCCATTGAGCCATACAACATCCGTTACCGACGGTCGTCCTTCGGTTAGCGTTCCGGTTTTGTCCAGCGCTATCGCATTGACTTTCCGCGCCGTTTCGAGGCTTTCCGCATCCCTGACAAGTATTCTCCTGTCCGCGCACTTACCTGTTCCAACCATAATTGCCATGGGCGTAGCCAGTCCCAGAGCGCAGGGACAGGCCACAATCAGCGTTGTGACCATGGCAAGCAAGCCGTTGCTAAACCCCGCTTCTCCCCCGAATATCGTCCAGATAACGAATGAAGCCGCTGCTATGCCGATTACTGCGGGGACAAAGATCCCGACAATTTTATCTACCAGTTTCTGTACGGGCGCCTTGCTGCCCTGCGCATCCTGTACCATAGTGATAATCTGGGCAAGCAAAGTGTTTTTACCTGTCTTTACAGCCCGGTACTCGAAACTGCCCTTTTGATTGACCGCTCCGGCAAACACATTATCGCCATGCTGTTTAAAAACAGGCACGGGTTCTCCGCTCAGCATGCTTTCGTCCACAAAGGAGCTTCCCCCGGTCACAGTTCCGTCGGCGGCTATCCTTTCGCCGGGATGCGCAAGAATAATTGCACCGGCGGCTATCTTTGCCACAGGGACTTGAGTATGATAAACCCGGTTTCCTTTCCGGCTTGCGACTGTAACGGTTTTGGGTTGCAGTCCCGTCAGCTTTTTTATCGCAGCCGAAGTCCCTGCTTTGGCTTTGTCCTCCAGAAAACGTCCGAGAAGGATGAAAGTAATAATCACGGCAGCAGCTTCAAAGTAAACATGCGGATGGATTCCCCTTTCGATCCAGAAACCGGGAAACAGCGTATTGAAAACGCTGAACAGCCAGGCAATGCCCGTGCTCATTGCAACAAGTGTGTCCATATTGACAGAGTGATGCATGGCCTGTTTCCACGCATTGATGTAAAAGCTTCGGCCACACAGGAAAATCACAGGTGTGGACAGCAGACACATAATCCAGCTGGCGTATGGCATATTCATGAAAAACATGCCTGTTATAAACACGGGTACGGATAATACCGACGACCATACAAGATTATATTTCAGGACGTCAAGATTCTTTTTACGGATTTCTTCCAGCGCTTCGCCGACGTCTTCTTCATCTTCTTCAGCGCCGTCTTCACCGGCAAGCATGTCGTAACCAACGTCCCTGACGACATTCCGCATATCGTTTGGCGATACGGTATCGGGATTGTACTCAACCGTAGCTGTGGCTGTGGCAAAGTTTACCGAAGCGTTTACGACTCCGGCCTGTTTTTGTATGCTTTTTTCGATTTTCACTGCGCAGGCAGCGCAGCCCATTTGAAGTACGGGAAATGTTTTTTTGACTGTTTTGCTTGTATTCATAATTTTAAAAAGTTTACGCGATCTCAACAGCAATCGGCTTATACAGGGGTGAAAAAAGAGCCGAAAACCGGACTCGAACCGGTGACCTATTCATTACGAATGAATTGCTCTACCTACTGAGCTATTTCGGCCTGCAAAATCCGGGCGCAAAGGTAAAGCATTTTGTCGAAAAAACAATTTATTTAATCATGCTGAGTGTATTCCAAAATGTAGCGCCGGATACTATGAGACGGTAACTGTCTTTTAGCGCCCGGATGACACAGATTGAATTTTATACCACGCTCGTGGTAAAATTGTGAGATAAAAATGTAGCGATTCTTAGCGTCTTATGACGCCGTAGGCGTCTGAGATCGATAACCCCGAACTGCGCTACGCTTGTTCGGGGTACCGCATGTATCTTCTCCACAACTCCGCAAGGAGTTGAACTGTTTCGCAGTTCCGATAGACAGGAGGCTGTTATACCCCGAACTGCGCTTCGCTTGTTCGAGGTTATCCGGATTGGACGCCTTACGGCGTCAGTCAGTACTCAGTGTACAAAATTATCCCACACGAAGTATAACATCTCACAAAATTATCCCGCGCGTAGTATAATATAGTAATGTGTAAAAAATAAGATGGCAATTATGTAACGTGTAAAAAATAAAATGGCAAAACAAGTTTGAAAAATGCTTCGGGCATTTGCACGAACGACAAATTCGGCCGAAAAAAATGCTTCGGGAATCTTCCCGAACGACAAATTCGGCCGAAAAAATGCTTCGGGAATCTTCCCGAACGACAAATTCGGCCGAAAAAATGCTTCGGGAATTTGCCTGAAGGACAAAATCAGACGGTGTGCCTGAAATGTTTCTTATATAATATAATTGCCATCTTATTTTTTACACATTACTATATTAATTTTTCCGGTTGATTTTGTCCTTCGCACTTAAGCGCAAACCATTTTTCCGACCGATTTTGCCCTTTGCGCTTAAGCGCAAACCATTTTTCTGACCGATTTTGCCCTTTGCGCTTAAGCGCAAACCATTTTTCCGACCGATTTTGTCCTTTGCGCTTAAGCGCAAACCATTTTTTCGGCCGATTTTGTCCTTCGCGCTTAAGCGCAAACCATTTTTCCGACTGATTTTGTCCTTCGCGTATTTGCACAAAGCATTTTTCATCCGATTTTGACAGTTTGATCCCGCGTTTATTGATCGTTTAGAGGGTATCTGAGCAGTTACAAATTATTTAATTTTCAGAAACATATTTAAGTCGGTTTTCTATCATTCCGGACATGTATTGCTGGATAATCGCTTTCAGTTTTGTCTCCATTTCGCGCTGTTTTTCCGTCACTGTTCCCGCCAGATTATGCTGAAGAAAAACATCGGATTTATAGTTATATACAGATTTCGTTTCCTGTCCGTCGAATTGCAGGAAACAGTCGTTTTGCATAAACTGGTATAGCCGGTTATTGTAATTGACAGCAAACCTGTCATTACTGTCGATGCTGAAAACGTCCTGTCCGAAAGCGAAATATGTACTGTCGTAATTCAGATAGCCCAGAATGCAGGGCATAATGTCAATCTGCTGCATTGGCAGAGTATCCAGTTTTTTCAAGCCGCTGCCGGGATGGTGGAACATGATCGGTACGGAATAACTGTTTATGTCTGTGGAATATTCGGCGTGCGACGTCTGGTTGGTATGGTCTGCCGTCAGGACAAACAGCGTGTTGCCATACCATTCATACTGCGACATTGTCGAGAAGAACCGGCGCAGCGCATAATCGGTGTATCCCACGCACTTGTGAATGGGCTGCGTGCCTTCGGGAAATTTGCCTTCGTATCTCGGGGGAATACGGAAAGGATGGTGCGAAGAGGCCGTGAAGACCGACGTGACAAACGGCTGCCTTAATTCCCCCATTTTTACGGCGTAAAACTGCAAAAATTCCTCGTCCCATACAGCCCACATGCCGTCCAAATCCTTGTTACCGTATTCATTCAGTCCGAAATAGTCGTCGAATCCGGCGCTTTTGGCGTACGCCTGAAAACCCATCGAGCCGTTTGGCGCTCCGTGAAAGAAAGCCGAATAATATCCCCTGTTTTTCAGCACGTCGGCAATACCGCTAATCTCGTTGGTCGAATAAGGCGTGAGGATAAACGGCTCGATAAACATCGGGATGCTCGAAAGTATCGACGGCATGGCGTCTATGGACTTCCGTCCGTTGCTGTAAGAGTATGTAAAAGTGAGGCTTTCGGCATACAGCGAATCCAGAAACGGAGTATAGCCCCTGTACGTTCCGCCGTCAAGATGACTGTTGAAGAAACCGGAATATTCCTTGCCGAAACTTTCAACAATGATGATTACAACGTTCAGCGGATTAAACTCTTCCTGCGGATGCGGATGGTGAAGGGGTGAATAAATTTCGGACATCCTGGCTTCATTGTCAAAATACTGCGGATTCACGTATATTTTTTTGTCCGCCGTTCTTATGATGCAGAAAGGAGTGTTGAGAACAATAGCGGCCTCATTTCCCTTATCCACATATTTGTTTGCATTGCTGAGCGTTATCGGACGGGTTGCCACTCCGGCGCCTCCCCGCATCCCGATAACGGCGCCATAAATAATGACGCACATCAGCAGGGTATGCGCCGGATAGTAAACAAGTCTTGATTTGAACGAAAGCTTCTGTTTTTCAACAGCCCCCGGAAAGCGGTACAGCTTGTATATCACGAAAACAAGCAACAGGGCAAAGAGACTTACATACCAGTATTCGAATATCCCGTAACCGATGATTGTAAGGATATTGCCTTCGTTCTGAAATTCGGTGAACACGGTAACCGTAGTGCGCCGGCTGGCGAAACGGAAATAAACAACGTCAATGCAGTTGGCTATTACGGCAATGCTGTTTATCACAACAAAAATCCATTTTGCCGTATTCTGATAAATCCTGTTAAGCCTGAACCTGAACGGGATAATCTGCATCAGCATATATATCGCGTTAGTGTAGGCCAGAGCGGAAATGTCGAACTGAAATCCGCCTTTCAACAGTTCAACCAGATGACTGAATGTCATGCCGGTAAAGTAGCTTTTATTTGCCAGAAAGAAAAAAATCCGGCACAGGTAATAAACTGCCAGCATCAATGCGAAATTGCAAAGAAAAACTCCGACAGGTTCTGCCGCTACCCGTTTGAATCCTTTCTGTAATATTTTTTTAATCATATTTTTACCAATAAATAACCGGTTTATATTATTTGCGCAAATGTATGAAATATTCATTACTCGATTATGTTACGCGGATACGGATGTACGACAAAAATCCCGTAAAGCTGCAAGTGGACAACAACTAATATGGGATCACTCTGACGTTAGAAACGTAAGACCGATGACAGAAATCACGAAAATCACAGTTCAGAAACTCAAACACGCTTTTACGTGTTTATAAAATTACATTATTTAAAATGTTTATTCGCGTATAAATTGCTTCGGAGTCTGCCGAAAGGGATTTACACTCCTGCAAAACGGTTTCAGAGGACTCTGAAAGAGCGACATTATTAGCACAATGGCAACGCCTTGTGTCGTCAAGTTAAGGATTGGAAACCCACATGGCACAACTCTATATATACCTCTCCCAAGCCTTGAAAGAGTGTAAACCGGTTATTTCATGCCATTTCAGGGCTATTGCTTATCAGTTTTAAGTACTTATAAGCAATAGCATGGCTTAACTTGACGACATTGGGCTTTAGCCCAATGTCGTCAAGTTAAGCGTAAAATACCGGCTCGGCGTAGTCTCCAGACTACGTCGTGTTAATAGCAAGGCTCTAGCCTTGCAAAATTCAAAATTCAGAAACAGAATAAAGAAAATCAAATGAGCGCCGAATACAAAACATTTAACATGAGGCGT
>JAISDK010000028.1 GCA_031264875.1 Prevotellaceae bacterium | reverse complement strand
GCACCCTTCCGACAGTATCAGAATTTTGGGATTCGGCAGTTCGGTACTCAACGGAGGAATGCAAACCGATCAGGATTCTCTGGCAACGTCCATTATCGAAAAGACGCTTAACCGGCAGTATGAAGAACATAACATCCGTTGCCTGAATATCAGCTGTGAAAATTGGGGACCCGACAACTGTTTTGCCTACATCGAAGAATACGGCGATTTTGACGCCGCCATGATTTTCTTAGTTGTAAGCAGTCACAACGCATACAATAACATGGACTTCCGCAAAACGGTTGACGTTCATCCGAACTATCCGTCGAAGCAGTCCCTGTCGGCAATATACGAAATGGGAGAACACCTTATTTCCCGTATTTTCACAAAACAACGTGATCCATCCCTCCTTATTATAAAGAACAGCAACGTCTTCAATCCGGGTTTTCAGTCATTTCACCGTTACGCACAGGAAAAAGACATTCCCCTGCTCATCTATTTGCATCCCGACAGGGAAGAAGTTATCAACGGCAGATACGATATTCGAGGTGAAGAAATTATACGGTTTTGCCTCGACAATGATATTTCCTTGATCGAAGGTTTACTACACGAAGACATATCTTCTTTCAAAGACGCGATACATCTCAATGATCGTGGACAGCGGTTTTTGGCAAAGACCTTGTTACCGGAAATAAAAAAGCTGTTAAAGATTATTGACAATTGAAAATTCTTAACTCCTGTTGTCGCATCATTTATCAAATATCGGATAAAATTGATCCCACCACACACGGGATTGAAAGTAATCCTTTTAATTGTCTGAACCGTGATTTTTAGGATTAAGGGATTTACATGATTCTTTTTGTCATCAAGGAAATCCTTTAATCAAGAAAATCAAGGTTCAGACGTTTTTTTTGTCATCAAGGTAATCCTCTAATCAAGAAAATTATGGTTCAGACGTTGCCTTAAATTGACAGCATTGTGGCAACGCTCTGTGTAGAATTACCACTAAGCCCCAACGGTGGGCTGCAAAGAACATAGTGTCGCGTCATTTATCAAACGTCTGAACCGTGTTTTGTTTGAGTTATATGATTTTTTACCTGCGGTGTCTGATCGTGGTCTTACATTTTTAACATAGTATTTCGTTTTACCTTACATTAGAAATATTTAACCATTGCCATCCCGTTAGGAAACGGGGTGAAGGAAAAAGACACCGCAGGAAAAACCACCATTCAGCCACTTGCTGGCTGACACGACCGCAGATATGCCCTATATTTGCGTAACATGAGCTACTTTATTATCTTTATTTTTCCCTTATCGCGCGGTTTAGCTTCAGGCCGTTCGTTTTTATATCCTACAGCTATGCTGTACAGCGGTTTGTAACCTTCGGACAATTCAAGGCTTTTAAAAACATCTGCTCCTTCGGGAGAATTAAGGAAAGCGGTGAAATTGCCAAGCACACAAGTACCTATATCCATAGATTCTGCTGCGAGAAGGATATTCTGTCCCAGCAATCCGCAGTCCACAGGGCTGAAAAAATTGTCGGCAGCAGACGCTATCACGATTAAAGTCGGAGCATTGTGAAACGAACCTTCGATTTTTTTCAGGATTTCGGGGTTCTGTATCACACGTATCTCCCACGACTGTAGATTCAATGCGCTTGGAGCATTGACTCCACATTCGAGAATCGTGTTCAGTTCATTGTCTTTAATCTGTTCCGGTTTGTAGGAACGGATACTTCGACGGTTCATAATCACGTCGATAGCAGAAGGCTCTTTCTTCTCTTCGACTTTTTTGTCTTCCTCTTTTTCCTTGTTCACCGGTTGTCCACACGACATCATCAAGGTAACAAGAGACAAGGCTGTAATAATATTCAGTTTCATAACTTTAAAAATTATATTTTATTGCGCAAAGGTATTTATTTTTTCTGATCCCAAAACAATTTATTACTTTTGCAAAAAATTTGCTGGACAACATCCGGCGGCAAAAAGATGCAACGGAAGCATGAAGAAAAGCAAATTAGTAGAAATGATAATATTATTGAATTGTTAAATATAAATACATTTTATTATGAAATTTTCTAAAATCACTTTTTACCTGTCCATTTTGGGATGTACACTTTTTGCATCCTGTAAAACAGACGTTTCAACAACAAATCATTTGGCATTTATCCCTGGCAATGCAAAACTGGTTTTTGAAATCAGAGGCAATGAAATATTTGCAAAATCAGGACTGAATAACCCTGATAACTACGTTTTTTTCGGCATCATGAAAAATTTTTTAGACGCTGGCGCAGTCAATTTTATTGAATCTTTTTTAAAAGGCTCGAAAGATGCCGGCATAAGCGCCGAAAAAATACTGTTTTATATGACGGAACTGCCTGAATTTACGCTGACCGTTCCGGTGGTTAACAAAACAGCGCTCGAAAACTGGCTGAAAAAGGCAGGCGCTCCCGAACCTTTGGACGAAGGAAATTTCCGGCATATTCCGATTGAAACCAATCTCAACATAGCGTGGAACGATAATCTGGCAATGATTACAGGAGTATCTACCCGCGAAAAGATTGCCGCACAGTTCAATTCGAAAGATGATGGATTATTGGCGACAAACAGTGATTTTCAGCAATTTGCCAAGAAAAATGCCGACATAAGAATGTGGTTCAAGTATAGCGTTGTATCCGATTTTTACAAAAACATAATGGGTCTCTTAACTGTAGGTGAATATAATAACGAACTACTGGATGATGTATTTAAAAATTTTGCAACCCTTTCAACACATTCGTATCTTAATTTCGAAGACGGAAAAATTACGGGAACCTCGTCAGGTTACCCGCCCGAAGAGGTTGAAAAAATGAAAGAAAAATTCCCTGTACTCAAGAAAGATTTCAATACTGACGTCATTAAGGACATGCCCGAACAGTCGTATCTTGCTTTCAACGTGTTTATCAATGTTAAGGAATACATCAAAATCATGCGGCAAAATATTGAAGCCATGGCGTCGGGGAACCATATATATTCACACGAAATAGGAAGCAAAGTTGAACTGCTTGAGTTATTAGATTCTCCCAAAGTGAAATCGATTGTCGATGCCTTGGGTGGCGATATATTAATCAATATACATGGATTCAATAAAGGCATAATAGCTTATCCGCTGGCAAGTGCAAGTCTTACAGTGAACGGAGAAAGTACATTCAACGATATATTAAATCTGATTCCAAAAAATCTCTATACAAAACAGGACAGTTATTACACTATAACGGCAAATAAAACATTCATTCCGGTGTATTTTGCATACAGGAAAGACAGAATATTTGTATCTGTCGATTTGGATGCAGTCAAAGCATTTACGGGAGAGATGAAAGGAAAAACTTTTGCCGATAACCCTGTCAGCAAGATAATGGCGGATAAAATGGTATTTTACATCAATCTTGATTTTTCAACTTATCCCGATAATATCAAATTGTTACTGCAAAATACCATGGGTGTTAACCAGTATGTAATGTTCAATTCTTTTATCGACATATACGAATCCATGTATTTCTCCAGCGACACTCAATACAACACTGAATTTAATCTGCAACTGAAAAATAAGAATGTCAATTCACTGAAACAAATACTTAAAAATATAGACAAAACCAGTTCTTCTATATGGACGAATTGAGAACGAGCAAATTAAAACCTTTTTTCCTGCCGGACGCCGCTACAGCGTCCGGCAGAATATGGTTTAACGACATAAATTTCAGGAAAGGAGAAAGTTATCTGATTTCTGCCTTTTCCGGACAGGGAAAATCGTCGTTTCTCAGTTTTATTTTCGGAGAACGAGTCGATTATACCGGAGATATATATTTTGACAGCAGGGAGATCAAGACTCTGAAAAAGACAGACTGGCAAAATGTCCGACAAAAAAACATCAGTTGTGTTTTTCAGGGATTGCGTCTTTTTTCTGAACTTACAACAATGGAAAACATACAGTTGAAAAACAAACTCACCGAATATAAGTCACAGGAAGAAATAGACTGCATGATAGAACAGTCGGGGCTGCAAGACAAGAAAAACGAGAAAACAGGACGTCTTTCTTTCGGACAGCAACAGCGAATTGCCATAATCAGAGCTCTTTGCCAGCCTTTCGATTTCATCCTTCTCGACGAACCTTTCAGTCATCTGGACGAACAGAATATCGAAATTATGACCGAACTGATAACCAAAGAATTAAAACATCGAAAAGCAGGAATGCTTTTGTGTTCACTTGGTAATGGCTATCTTTTCAGTTATAATGAGAAATATAAAATATAATCGCACATTTTTATCTGTATTTTTAATTTGTATTGTAATCACTGTCAGTGGGCAAAACATTGACAGTGATTCGGCAGTTATACGCTTTCTTTCCGACGAGCAGGGCATCCCGATAACGAAAAACAATAAGGTTAAATTGCTTAACGGAGGCGTAGAAAAATTCGACGACCTGTTTCGGAGCATCGAACAGGCAAAACATCATATTCATCTCGAATATTTTAATTTCCGTAACGATTCTATAGCCGGACTGTTGTTCAAGCTGTTGGCAAATAAAGCAAAGCAGGGAGTAGAAATACGCGCCCTTTATGACGCTTTCGGAAACTGTTCGAACAATATGCCGCTGAAAAAAAGACACCTTGATACTATTCGCAAAAAAAACATTCAAATCTTTCCATTTGACCCGTTGTGTTTTCCATTCGTTAATCATATTTTTTGTCGCGACCACAGAAAAATTGCAATTATAGACGGCAAAACAGCTTATGTCGGAGGAATAAATGTTGCAGATTATTACATCGAAGGCCTGCCGAAAATCGGTGAATGGCGCGATATGCACACAAGAATAGAAGGCAGCGCTGTAGGATATTTGCAAAAAATTTTCCTGTCAATCTGGGATGAAGTTACAGGACAGGAAATTGACGGAAATCAATATTATCCTTTTCACGATGACACAGCCGGAAAAACTGTAGCCATAATCGACCGCAATCCAAAAAAATTGCCGGGATTATTGGAACAGACTTATTTGAAATCAATCAATTCCGCCAAAAACATAATACGGATTATCAGCCCGTATTTTCTGCCAACACCAGCTATCAGGAAAGCGCTGCAAAAAGCCGTTGAAAAAAATGTCAGAGTAGAAATAATGATATCGGCAAAGCTGGACATTAAATTTACTCCCGAAGGCGTATTTCATGCAGCTTACAAACTAATGAAGAAAGGTGTTGATATTTACATCTATAATAACGGAATCCATCATTCGAAAGTAATGATGGTGGACGACAAATTCTGTACGGTTGGGAGTGCAAATCTCGACTATAGAAGTCTCCGCCATGATTATGAGACCAATGTGTTCATCTTTGATGAAAAGATTACCGCCGAACTGAGCAGTATTTTTAATGCCGACAAGGCAAATTCAACCAAAATGACCCCCGATGTATGGACAAAACGTTCTCTCTGGAAACGCTTTGTCGGACGCATAGCCAACATATTATCGCCGATTTTATGATAACTGTGAAAATATCGAATTATTATTTATACTTTTGCGGTCTAAATTGAATAAAGATTATGAATAAAAGAATATTGATAACAGGAGGGGCAGGCTTTATCGGCTCCCATTTGTGTGCGCGGTTATTATCTGAAAATAACGAAGTTATTTGTCTCGACAATTATTTTACAGGTTCAAAGTCAAATATAATGGGCTTGCTTCGAAATCCCAAATTTGAACTTGTGAGGCACGACATAATAAATCCCTACAATATTGAAGTCGATGAGATTTATAATCTGGCATGTCCAGCTTCTCCCGTTCATTATCAATACAATCCGATAAAAACCATTAAAACTTCAGTCATGGGTGCAATCAATATGCTTGGTTTATCCAAACGTCTTAATGCAAAAGTATTGCAGGCATCAACCAGCGAAGTTTACGGCGACCCTCACGTACATCCACAGGAAGAACACTACTGGGGACATGTCAATCCTGTCGGGATACGTTCGTGTTACGACGAAGGCAAACGATGCGCCGAAACGCTGTTTATGGACTATCATCGGCAGAACAGAGTGAGAATAAAAATTATACGTATTTTCAACACTTATGGACCCAACATGAATCCTTGCGACGGGAGAGTTGTGTCTAATTTTATTGTTCAAGCGCTTAAAGGAGAAAATATCACTATTTATGGAGACGGTTCTCAAACTCGCAGTTTCCAGTATGTTGATGATTTAATTGAAGGAATGATTCGTACAATGAATACCGACGATTCGTTTACGGGACCTGTAAATCTCGGAAATCCCGACGAATTTTCAATGCTGGAACTGGCTGAAAAAGTGATTGCTTTAACGGAATCCAAGTCAAAAATAGTGTATTTGCCGCTTCCTTCCGACGATCCGAAACAACGTCAACCCGATATCAGTCTGGCAAAGGAAAAATTAGACTGGTCTCCTAAAATCAAGTTGGACGAAGGTTTGCTGAAAACCATAGAATATTTCAGAAACAGTCTGTAATTCTGCTTATTTCATTTGTATAACCTTTACCGGGTTCATTTCAATACGCTGTAACAGTTCGACTTTTCTTCTTGGTGGCAAAATTCTGTATTCTCCTACCCCGATATTTTCCCTGTTCAGCAAGGTTCGAGCGCTATTCGTAAAGCGTTTTATTTCTTTTTGAAATGTAACATCCAGTTTTTCCGTATCATTTTCATAATCGGCCACCGGCAGAATATAATGTCGTGTTTTTCCGTCTTCCTTGGGTTTAT
>JAISDK010000024.1 GCA_031264875.1 Prevotellaceae bacterium | reverse complement strand
CATCTGGCTGTTGAAAATCCGTCCGGCAACGGAAGTCGGCACACATGCATACGTCAATCCCTTGGTCGCAGTATGTCTCGGAAAAACCCTCGGAAAGGAAAACGTAACGCCCGTCCAGTTCGCCGGACTGATAATCATCCTGCTCAGCGTAATGTTTATCAATAGAAAGAAAGCGAAAACCGGATAGCGTGCGGTAACATTTTCCACTGAAAGCAGAAGACGCACATTTGAGATTTGTGTTTTTAACAGGAGTTACAAAATTCTCAAAAGTCAGTATTTTCAGCGATCTTAATCAATTGAAAGATATTAGTAAACGGTTATTTTTATTGATGTTAATGCACTGCGGACAATTGCGCCAAGATGTTAAATTATATTTAAAAAATGAACTTTTTCTTTTTTGTAAATAAATATCAATTACCTTTGCGGAAATTTTTGAAAAAAAAGTATAGAAAAAAATAAAAGGTATTTATAATGAAATGTCTTGCAGTACATAGAGTTCAAACAGAAAAAACGGTGATCGATTTCGATCTTTTGAATGATTTCTTATGTTTTGGCATGATGTTTGCACACACACACACACACACACACACACACACACACACACACACACACACACCATATAAAAATAAATCATATTTACAAGTATGTAATATATCAACGCATATAAACATCTTTCTGTACGGTTCTTTTGAAGAAGTATATTTTATCATATTCAAAATAACCTCTGTTTTCAACAACAACATTTTGGCATTTATACAGACACTCTTAAAAGCCGAAAAGTTCTTGTATTGCCGTTTTGAGAACATATCGGGAAATGAAATACCCAGCATAAAACAAACAGTTAATTCCAGATTTTTGATTCCTGTTATACAGATTCTTACTGTAGAAACTGGATTCTTAAAGACCGTATCGCCGGCTTTGTTGCCGACAACTCGCTTATTGCTTTCAGAAACTCAATTAGTGCGCGTAACAACTCAATTATCGCGCCCAAAAACTCAATTAGTATGCAGAAACCCAATTTTTGCATACAAAAGCTCAGTTATAGCGCGCAAAAATTCATCTTTTGCGCGCATAAACTGAGTCATCATGACTAAAAAAACTCATTTATTGTGCGCATAAACTAGCATATTGCTGAACTTTTAAATATCAAAATTATAATATATGGAGGAATAAACTGGCTGCCGGACAACCATGTATTATTGTATAATCAGTCGAAGATGACAGTTCACTGCAATTATTTGAATAAAGTTTTCTATTGAATTTTTCCTTCATCTCCCTTATCTGGTTCCAATTTGTTGTTCACTGGCGATTTTCAATTCTTCCGGAAAGTATATGCGTAACTCCTGACTTCCCGTAAACTGTATTGTCGTAATTTTACACTGGAAAATAAAACTTATTTCCGGAGGTTATACTTCGGTTACGGCGATCGGGAATGTCGCGTATTTGCGTAACACGGTTTAATCATTAATTTTACTACTTTTGCGCTCTGAATTTTAAATATAAAGAGAAATAAATTCAGTATGTAGGAAATGAAAAATATAAGGAATTTTTGCATAATTGCTCATATAGACCATGGCAAAAGCACGTTAGCCGACCGGCTGCTTCAGGCTACGCAGACGTTGAACGAAAGAGACTTTCATGACCAGATTCTGGACGACATGGATTTGGAGCGTGAAAAGGGGATAACAATCAAGAGCCACGCCATACAGATGGAATATTTTCAGGATAACGAAAAATATATTTTAAATCTGATTGATACTCCCGGACATGTTGATTTTTCGTACGAAGTGTCGAGAGCGATAGCCTCGTGCGAGGGCGCCCTGCTTGTTGTTGATGCAACGCAGGGAATACAGGCACAGACAATCTCCAATCTTTATCTGGCGCTCGAGCACAGCCTGGAAATCATTCCGGTGCTGAATAAAATTGACATGGAGGCGGCTATGGTGGAGGAAGTAAAAGATCAGATTGTTGATTTGCTTGGCTGCAAACATGAAGACATTATACCCGCAAGCGCCCGGACGGGAACCGGAATAGATGAAATACTGCGGGCTGTGGTCGAAAAAATACCTGCGCCCGGAGGCGACGAAAACCTTCCGCTTCAGGCGCTGATATTCGATTCCGTATTCAACTCTTTCAGAGGAATAATTGCATACTTCAAAGTGATAAACGGAACGCTGCGGTCGGGCGACAGGGTCAAATTTTTTGCCACCGGAAGGGAATACGAAGCCGACGAAATCGGAACGCTGAAACTCGACCTGATTCCTAAAAAGGAAATCGGCGCGGGCGATGTGGGATACATTATTTCAGGCATAAAAACTGCGTCGGAAGTAAAAGTCGGCGACACGGTAACACACGTCGATAATCCGTGCGAATCGGCCATTTCGGGTTTTGAAGACGTTAAGCCAATGGTTTTTGCAGGGCTTTATCCCACAAGCACCGACGAGTATGAAGACTTGAGAGCGTCTCTGGAAAAATTGCAGCTCAACGACGCTTCCCTGACGTTTGAACCCGAATCGTCACTGGCTCTCGGATTTGGATTCCGTTGTGGATTCCTGGGACTGCTGCACATGGAAATCGTTCAGGAACGGCTGTACCGCGAATTTGACATGGACGTCATAACCACTGTTCCAAACGTATCGTTCAATGTGACGACGACAAAAGGCGAGGCCGTCATTGTTCACAATCCTTCGGGACTGCCGTCGCCAAACGTTATCGAGAAAGTGGAGGAACCGTATATCAATGCACAGGTCATTACAAAAACCGAATATCTCGGCACTGTCATGAAACTCTGCCTTGACAGGCGCGGAACGCTGAAAAGCCAGCATTTTATTACAACCGACAGGGTTGAACTGACATACGACATGCCTCTGTCAGAAATAGTTTTCGACTTTTACGACAAGCTGAAAAGCATCTCAAGAGGCTATGCTTCATTCGACTATACGGTTGGCGAGTATCATCCCGCCGACCTTGTTAAACTGGACATACTGCTGAACGGAGAGCCTGTCGATGCGCTCTCAAGCCTCATACACAGAGACCATTCATACGATTTCGGACGGAGAATGTGTGAAAAGCTGAAAGACCTTATACCGCGTCAGCAGTTTGAAATAAAAATTCAGGCGGCAATAGGCGCTAAAATCATTGCCCGCGAAACGGTTAAGGCGCTGAGAAAGGATGTGCTTGCAAAATGCTACGGCGGCGACATTACCCGTAAACGGAAATTGCTGGAAAAGCAGAAAAAAGGTAAAAAACGCATGAGGCAGGTTGGAAACGTGGAAGTTCCGCAGGAAGCCTTTCTCGCTGTATTAAAAATGGGAGATTAATTCATTGTACATCGTATTCACTTATCTGACATATTTTATCGCCTGGCTGGCATATCCATTCAACCGGAAAATCCGCAATCGGGTAAGGGGGCTGTGCGGCAATACCGGCAGAATCGGAAAATTGCGCGAAAACGATTCGGCCCCTTTAGCATGGATGCACTGTGCCTCGCTTGGCGAATTTGAACAGGGAAAGCCCTTGCTGGAAGCGTTCATGAAGCAGCATCCCGAATACAGGTCGATGGTCACTTTCTTTTCTCCCTCCGGATATATTCCCAGTCAGGAATACGGAGCCGACATAATCGCATATCTCCCCTGGGATACATATTTCGGCGCCAAAAAGTTTCTGAACGCCGTAAAACCTTCAATTGTATTCTGGATAAAATACGATTACTGGAACAACCATCTCGCACAGATAAAAAAAAGAAACATACCGTGCTACCTGATTTCCGCAACATTCCGTCCGGAGCAGTACTTTTTCAAGCCGGTACTGCGACAGCTAAGTCCGCTGCCATATTTTACCCGACTGTTCGTCCAGACCGGACAATCGAAGCAGCTGCTTGCCGACGCAGGAATATGCAACGTTACGGTTACAGGCGATACCCGCTTTGACCGCGTGTGCAAAATCGCTTCCAGAAACGTCAGCTTTCCCGTTGTGGAACAGTTTGTCCGTTCGTCGAAAAAAGTACTCATAGCCGGAAGCTCCTGGCCAAAGGACGAAGCGGTAATCGCTGAAGCCATAAGGCAAATGCCCGATATAAAACTGATTCTCGTGCCTCATGAAATAGATCCCGAACGCATTGTGTCTTCGGAACAGACTTTCGCCTTCCGAAAAACGCTGAGATATACACGCGCCGGACAGGATAACGACATACAGGCCGAAGTGCTGATTGTCGATACCATCGGCATCCTCTCGTCAATATACCGCTATGCCGGAGCTGCCTACATCGGCTGCGGATTCGACGGCGGAATACACAATACTCTCGAAGCTGCCGTTTACGGAATACCGGTGACTTTTGGACCAAAATACGACAGGTTTGAAGAGGCTAAGGAACTTGTTGCCGCCGGAGGAGCTACGCCTGTAAACAGCGCCGAAGAACTGCGTACCCTGTTAACGCTCTGGTTTTCCGGTAACGGCGACGAAAGAGACAGACAGGGGAAAATCTGTGCCGAATACGTGAAACGAAATAACGGAATTGTGGAAAAAATACTTGAAACAATTAATGATGCGAATCAATAGTAAATGAATTATCTCGCCTTTGTTCGTAAAATAAGAAAACATACTCAAAAACAAAT
>JAISDK010000147.1 GCA_031264875.1 Prevotellaceae bacterium | reverse complement strand
TTCCTCGGCAGAGACCTTGTTTTTTCGGGAGGCGGATATTTCAGACTGTTTCCCTACTTTCTGATAAAAAGATGGACGCAAAACAGCGACTACACGATAAGTTACCTCCATCCCCGTGACTTTGATCATTCCCAGCCTGTTATCCGTGAACTGAATCCGATCAGGAAATTCAAGTCATACACCGGCTTGAGATACGCCAAATCCAAATTGAAAAAATGGCTCAACGACTTTGAATTTGTTGATATTCACAGCGCCAATAATACCATCGACTGGGAAAATGTTCCGGTCATCAAACTGTGATGCAGTCAACGAAGCAGATCCGCGACATGATTTGTAATAAAAATATCCCTATCTTTGCGCCTGCCATTGATTAACTGAATGGCAGTAAATTAAGTTAAATTTAAATTGTAATAAGATGAAAGATATTCATTTAAAAGCGATTCCAGCGGATGTAGTAAAGCAAATCCAAACAAAGCTTAATGAAATTAAAGCATTGGTAAAACCTTATGCCATAACGCTTACACCGACAGAAAGACACAATATGCTTAAGATGGGTGAAAAATCCCTGACATTCGTTGAGAAATCACACGAGTATGCAGTCGAAAATCCGGGATTCGTTCCGCCGTTTCTTAATATGCCGGCGTTTGACATCGATTTTGCCGACGCCCACAGTTTGTGGACGATTCGCAACGACACCATGCAGGTATATGAAATGATCGACGACACGACAATGGTTGCCGGCAGTGAATCGTACTATGCATCCCTGATGTTTTACAATTCTGTGAAAGTTGCCGCAGCCCAGGACGTTCCCGGCTCAAAGGCTATTTACGAAGAATTGAAAAAACGTTATCCGGGCGGCAAACGCAAGATTGAAAACGAAGACGAATAACCGTCGCATGACGCCTCAGCGAAGGCGTGTAAGCAAAAGTAAAACTCCGGTGGAGCAGTTGATACTGCCACCGGAGTTTTTTTATGCCCGCACCTTTGCCATCGCTCGGCGTAGTCTGGATCCCAATGTCATCAAGTTAAGAGAATGAGGTAATGAGTCCCCCATCAAAGGATTTAATGCAAAAAGAAATATAACAGCTCAAGTTTGCAAACGACATCAAAACCCGAAGGGTTGAAATTATTATAGAAAACCCGATAAGCAATCTAAAAACCCGGAACGGGGTTTAGCCGATGTTGATTGTTGTTTGCTATAATAATGGCATCCCTTCAGGATTTGATGATTGAACTTATTATTAGTGCGTTAGCAGGCTGTTATATGAAAGTGAATAAACTTCATTTCAACCTTATTTCCCTAACAAAACAACCTCAGTAGCAGTTTTGTAATGACGACTATACGACTATTTTCGGGCAGACACTAATTATACTGTGCGCGGACTAAATCCGCAGAGGTAAAGAACTCTGAATTTACTGTTTCACAGATTGCAGGAGATATTTATGCTGATACGTCAAAGACGGGGATACATACAGGACATTGAAATACAGGACATTTAATCCCGAAATCCGTGAAATTTGCCGCAGTTCGTGTTTATTTTATACCTTGCGCCGTTTTTATCGATTTACACGGTTTGAAAGCGCCGGACTGGTTACGGTAAATTAAATGCGGTTGGCGTTTCTCGATTAAAGACAAAAAAGATACGTATTTGATGAGACAAAAAGTTGTATTTCTTTCAATTGCTTTAGCGTTATTGTTTTCCTGCGGAACAAAGCACAAACAAAATGAAATGCCTGTTGCCGAAGTAGGCGACAGAAAACTGTATATTTCCGAAATAAAGGACTATCTGCAAAACCTTTCCTCCAAAGACAGTTTGATTATCCTGACAGATTACGTGAACAGATGGGCTAAAAATCAGGCTGTACTGGTACATGCGGAAAAAAACCTGTCGGACGACGAAAAGAATTTGGACAAGGAAATCGATGATTACAGAACATCCCTGCTGGTACACAAATATGAACAGGCATATATTCGCGCAAAAATGGACACGTCAATCAACCAGGCTGAAATAGAGCAGTTTTATAATGACAATCCCGACAATTTCCAGTTACCGGGAATGTTAGTCAAGGCGTTGTATATAAAGGCAGCCAATGATTTCAAAAATATGGATAAGATACGTCAGCTTTATCGCTCGAACCGGGAAAAGGATATTGAAGAACTGGAGAAAATTTCGATAAGCGGAGTAGAAGCATACAGCATGTTTAATGAAAAATGGGTGAATTTAAGCGAAGTAACAGCTCCGCTGCCTGGCGCGGCAGACATATACGAAAACAGGGCAATCAGAATGAGAACAATAGAAGACAGCGACGATAAATACACCTATTTCATTAAAATAAACGATATTTCCATGAAAGGAACAATAGCCCCGCTGGAACACGTGAAGGCTGATATAATGGACATCATCATCAACCGAAGGAAAATACAATTAATACGGCAGATGGAAAACACAGTATTTAACGACGCAATGAATAGAAACGAAATAAAAATTAATATATTAAATTGATTTGATATTATGATAAAAAAATTAACGGTAATTGTTATTCTTACCTTTATATTACTGCCGCCGGCAAAATCACAGACATCCCTGGACAGGGTAGTTGCCGTTGTAGGCAACGAGGCTATTCTGGAATCCGATATCGACATGCTCTACAGGGACATGCAGATTCGCGGAGGGATGGAAAGTCTCAAGGAAGGAAATCCGAGATGTCAGATACTCAAAATATTCAGAGACCAGAAACTGCTGGTGGCGCAGGCAAAACTCGACAGTCTGGGACAGGGCGTGGATAACATTGCAAGCAGCGTCGATCGCAATATCTCCGCCCTCATAGCACAGTACGGAAAAGAAGCGCTGGAAGCCTATTACAAGAAATCGATGGAGCAATTCCGCGAGGAAAGCATTGAATTTGAAACAGAACAATCGTATGCCAGGTCGATGCAGGCCTCGCTCGCCAGTAAAATCAAAATCACCCCCAGCGAAGTTGCAAAATACTTTAAGACAATGAACAAAGACACTGTTCCGGTGATCATTCCCGATCAGTATATCATTTACGAAATAGCAAAGAAGCCCGATTCGGAAAAGGCCATTCTCGATGTCAAGGAAAAGCTGCTCGGCCTGAGAAAACGCATTTTAGACGGGGAAAAGTTTCAAACTCTGGCGACCCTGTATTCTGAACACGAATCGGCAATACGCGGAGGAGAACTGGGACTGAATCCCTTAGAAGGGAATGTGCTTCCGATACGTTCGGCGCTGAGCAACATGCGCATAGGGCAGGTATCGAAAATTATCGAATCGGAATACGGCTTCCATGTGATTCAACTGCTGGAACGACAGGAGGAAACAGGACTTGTCAATTTCAGGCAAATCCTGTTAAAGCCCAAGTACAGCCTTGAAGACCAGGCCACAGGATTTGCACGCTTAGACAGCATCGTGAAAAAAATCGAGGCCGACAGCATTACATTCGACGATGCGGCGCTGATGTATTCCGAAAACGAAAAATCCCGCGCAGGCAGCGGTCTCGTAGTGAACACAATCAACGAATATATGGGAGAAATCCGCACCTCCTTCTACAAGGACGAGCTGAATCCCGACGATTTCAGGGCGCTGGAACATATCGGTGTGGGAGAAATATCGAGACCCTACGCCTCAACAGATGCGAGATCGGGAAAAGTGTTCTACAAAGTAGTGATGTTGAAGGAATTTATCCCGTCGCACCCTATCAATTTGAAAGATGACTTCAACTATATTTCAAAGCTGTACGAAAACAAAAAGCAAAACGAAGCAATCGAAGACTGGGTCTCGAAAAAATCCGAAACCGAGTACATCAGAATCAGCGAAAAGTACAGAGAATGTCCCTTTGTCAGCGCCTCATGGCTGTTTTAGACTGAAACTGCCGCAATTATGAGGACGATCCTGTTTGCCATACTGTTTTCTATTCCCCTGCTGCTTTGTGCCCAAACAGTTCGGAAGGACACCACGCCGGATACTCCGCAGAAAAAAAGGATACATATACTCAACAGTGACGATACGAAATTAATCGAATCCGATTCCGGTACCGTTTCACGTTTCTGGCACAATGTCAAAATGGAACACGAAGGAGTATTCATGGACTGCGACAGCGCCATGCTGTGGCCTAACGGAATCTTCGAGGCATTCGGCAACACCAAAGTCGTAAGCGGAACAACAACTGTCAGGGGCGACATGATGATATACAGCGAAATCACAGGCAAGGCAAATGTCAAGGGCAGGATAGTGTATCTTACCGACGGCAGCTCCACCCTCCGAACTACCGAAGTCGATTTCGATACCGGAACGGACACCGGATATTTCGAATACGGCGGAACAATTGTCGATTCGTTCAGAATACTGGAATCCCAAAAGGGATATTACTATTCCAAAATCAAGGAATTTGAATTTATCGGGAAAGTGCAGTCCGACACAAAAGACCATGTGCTGCAATCCGATTCAATGACCTACAACACCAATACAAAAATCTTCACCTTTTATTCCAATACCCACATCTGGTCTGACAATGGCTATTTATATTGCGACAGAGGCTGGTACGACAGCGACAGGGATATTATGTTCTTCCACCGTAACTCATACATGCTGTCGGAAAAACAGGAAATATTCGCCGACAGTATTTATTATGAAAACATGGGAAAAAAGGGAAAACTGTATTCTAATGTGCAGGTCGTCGATACCGTACAAAAATCGATCGCCATGGCCGATTTTTCCGACTTTGACATGAATACCGAAAATTTTCTGATGCGCAGAAATCCTTCCATTATATTATATGACAATAACGATTCTGTTTTTATACGGGCGGACACTCTGTATTCGGTTACACGAACAATGAAAATACCTGTAATAAACACCGATTCCACCCTCGTCACACCGGAAAATCCTGTCGAAGATACTGCGTTCAACGCAGTTTCCGTCCGCGATTCCATTTTACAGGATACGATAAAGCGTATTTCGGATACAATAGGATATTTTTCGGATACGGTAAATTATATTTCGGATACAGCAGGATATTTTTCGGATACAATAAATTATATTTCGGATACAATAGAATATTTTTCGGATACGGTAAATTATATTTCAGATACAGCAGGATATATTTCAGATACGGTAAATTATGCTTCCGATACAGTAAAGCATATTTCGGATACAACAGCTTATGCGTTGGATATGGCAGAGCCTGCGCTGGATACGTTAAAACATATTTTGGATACAATAGCCCATGCTTCGGATACACTGGAACCTCTCCTGGACACAACAGAATATATTGACAGTATATATAAAGAACTGTTTGCCTTCAAAAACGTAAAACTGTACAGGCATGATTTTCAGCTGCGGGGCGATTCGATATATTTTAACAATATCGATTCAATCTGGAAAACATATCAGAATCCCATTCTGTGGGAAGGAAAAAAAATGCAGATAACATCCGATTCCATGAAATTTCACATCAAGGACGGGAAACTCGACCATGCCGATTTCGAGGGAAAAGCCATGGCTGTCATCCCCGAAGGAAACCCCGACAGCACCAGATATTTCAATCAGATAAAGGCCAAAAACATGACAGCCTATTTGAAAAACAGCGAACTGTATCTTTTCGACGCAACAGGAAACGTACAGACCCTTGTCTTCTCTCTAAACGATTTCACAATGAATCTGACCGAATCATCGTCGTTCAGCATATTGTTTGAATCGGGAAAAGCGCGTTACATAAAATATTTCGACCAGATTAGCGGCAACAACAATCCCCTTTTCCTCGTGAAAGAGGACGAAATACAACTGCAGGGGTACAGATGGGAAATCGATTTGCGTCCCAAATCGGGAGACGAAGTATTAAACAGGTCCTTACGTCAATCGGAACGAACAGCACGGGAATCCCTGATCAAGCCCACTTTCCCGATAACGAAAAGAATAGATGAAATAGAATTAAAAATAAAGAATTAAAAATGAACAGAACAGTTACTGAAAAATTGGCCGGCATCATCACGCCGTTATACTATTATGACGTCGATTTACTGAAAAAAACGGTCGAAACTGCAAAAAGCGAAGCAGACAAAAGAGGTTATATCCTGCATTATGCAACAAAGGCAAATGCCAATCCGAAGATATTAAAGATTATTTTTGCAGCGGGATTTGGCGCCGACTGCGTGAGTGGCAACGAAATTCTGCGTTCCGTCGAATGTGGTGTCGCCCCTGCGCTCATTACGTTTGCAGGCGTGGGAAAAACAGATACGGAAATCAATACCGGACTGGACAACGATATTTTCACCTTCAACTGCGAATCTATCCCCGAAATGGAAAACATCGACCGCCTGGCTGAAGCAAAGGGAAAAACTGCCGACATATCAATCCGCATAAATCCCGACGTCGATGCAAAAACACACGAGTACATCTCGACCGGAAAGAAGGAAAACAAGTTTGGAATCAGCGCGTGGGACTTTGAAAAAGTTATCGAAAAACTGAAAATTCTGAAAAATTTAAACCTCATATCCCTGCATTTCCACGTCGGTTCGCAGATAATGGACACGAGCGTTTTCGTGGAAGTCTGTTCGCGAGTAAACAGCTTCAATCAGTGGTTTAAGGAACGGGGATTCGATCTCGAACACATAAACGTCGGCGGCGGGCTGGGTATAGACTACCATACTCCCGACAAAAATCCCATACCCGACTTTGCCTCCTACTTTGCAATATTCGAGCAGAACCTGAAACTGTATCCGGGACAAAAACTGCATTTCGAACCCGGACGTTCCATTGTTGCACAGTGCGGATCGCTAATATCCCGCGTACTGTATGTAAAGGAAGGAAAAACAAAGAATTTTGTCATTGTGGACGCGGGAATGACCGACCTTATAAGGCCTGCACTGTATCATGCACACCATCATATTGAAAACCTTTCGTCAAACGGCGCTCAAAAAATATACGACGTCGCAGGTCCGATATGCGAATCAGCCGACTGTTTCGACAGAGATGTGCATCTGCCCGAAACAAAAAGAGGCGACTTTATCGCCCTGCGTTCCGCCGGAGCATACGGTGAAGTTATGGCTTCGCAGTACAATCTGAGAGCAATACCCGGCTCCGTATTTTCAGATGAAATCCCCGTTAAGGAATGCGAAATAAACAAGATATAACAGATATTATTTAAGCGATTGTATTGCCGTCAGCT
>JAISDK010000140.1 GCA_031264875.1 Prevotellaceae bacterium | reverse complement strand
CCAGGTGCGAAAATACACAAAAAATTTATTTTGCAAATATTTTTTTGCGAAATATTTTTTGAGTGCATTCCCAAATGTCGTTTTTCTCATTTTGCAGAATTATATCTGACTTTTTTTCCTGGCCCTCAAAATAATATTTCATCAAAAAATCACCTGAAAAGTACGGATTTAAATTTTTCTTGTATATTTGCACGAATTTTTCTTGTTAATATGATAATTGTTTAAAGAATATGCAGATGAAAAGAATATCCATTTTACTTATTATGACGTTATGTCATTTTACAATTTATATGAATGCACAAACATTTATACGTGTTTCCACAGACCGTACAGACCTTATATATAAGGTAAACGGGAAGACGGGAAGAATATATCAAATATATTTGGGCGAAAAGCTTCTGGATGATTCCGAGTATAAAAACTTACCCGCGAACATTTATAATAAAGCCGTATCGGACAGACATGAAGCGTATCTCTGTTCCGGAACTGAAGATTATTTCGAACCGGCTTTGGCTGTCGAACATAATGACGGCAATTTGACTACATATCTGAAATATGTCTCGCATGTTGTGGTAAAAAAAGATGATAATGTTACGCAAACAAGCATCAATCTTAAAGATGATGTATATCCCGTCGAAGTTAAGCTCATTTTCGAGACTTTTGCCAAAGAAAACATAATAAAGAGCCGAAGCGAAATATTTCATTCCGAAAAGAAGGCGGTGAAAATAAGCCGGTACGCTTCTTCCCTGCTGTATTTCAGTGATGCCAAATACTTCCTTACGGAATTTAGCGGAGACTGGGCTAAGGAAACCAATATCAGTTCGCAGGAACTGTTTTACGGGAAAAAAGTTATAGATACCAAGCTGGGGTCGAGGGCGGCGATGTTTGCGTCTCCTTTCTTTCAGCTGGGCTTGGGCGCTCCCGTGAAGGAAACCGAAGGGCAGGTACTTGCGGGAACTCTTGCATGGACGGGAAATTTCAGATTTACATTTGAAGTAGACAATCTGGGCGATTTACGCCTTATCTCGGGCATCAATCCATACGCTTCCAGTTACGAACTGGATCCGAAAACCGTTTTCCAGACTCCCGAATTTATTTTTACTCTGAGCAGCAAAGGCGCCGGGCAGGCAAGCAGAGATTTCCATTCGTGGGCGCGAAATTATCAGCTCAAAGACGGGAAGGGCGAACGTTTAACTCTGCTGAATAACTGGGAAGCTACATATTTCGATTTCGACGAAGAGAAGCTGACTAATCTAATGAAAGATGCAAAAGATTTGGGCGTCGATATGTTTCTGCTTGACGACGGATGGTTTGGAAACAAATATCCGCGAATTAATGACCGGGCAGGTTTGGGCGACTGGGAAACGACTAAAAATAAACTCCCTGACGGAATCCCATATCTAGTGAAAACGGCTAAGGAAACAGGAGTGAAATTCGGGATTTGGATTGAGCCGGAAATGATAAATCCCGAAAGCGAACTGTTCAAAAACCATCCCGACTGGGTAATAATGCAGCCGAACAGGGAAACATATTTCTTCAGGAATCAACTGGTTCTGGATATGAGCAATCCGGATGTTCAGGATTTTGTATTCGGGATAGTTGATAAGATCATGAAAGAAAATCCCGAGATCGCGTTTTTCAAGTGGGACTGCAACAGTCCGATAACAAACATCTATTCTCCCTATCTGAAAAACAGGCAAAACAATTTATACATCAATCATGTACGCGGGATATACAATGTATTCAAAAAAGTAAAGGACAAATATCCCGACTTGCCCATGATGCTTTGTTCCGGCGGTGGCGGCAGGTGCGATTATGAAGCGCTGAAATATTTCACGGAATTTTGGCCCAGCGATAATACCGACCCAGTCGAACGCCTGTATATTCAATGGGGATTTTCACAGTTTTTTTCCTCAAAATCCATGTGCGCACATGTGACAAGCTGGAATTCAAACACAAGTATCAAGTTTCGCACAGACGTCGCCATGATGTGCAAACTGGGCTTCGATATCCGTTTTAACGAAATGAATAATGATGAAAAAGAGTATTGCCGTCAGGCGGTTGCCAGCTATAAGCGGTTGAAAACGTCTATACTTGACGGCGATTTATTCCGGCTTGTGTCTCCGTACGACGGAAACCATACTGCGATCATGTATGTAGACGAATCGAAAAATAAGGCTGTGCTTTACGCTTTTGATATCAATCCCCGCTATTCGGAAAAAGTATTTCCCGTGAAATTGCAGGGTTTGGATCCGACAAGAAAATACAGAATAACAGAAATCAATCTTATGCCGAAACAGAAAAGCTCCCTGAACGTTAATGATAAAGTTTTTACCGGAGACTATCTGATTAAAGCAGGCATTGACGTCTTTTCTTCAAGTAAATTGCAAAGCAAGGTGATAGAAATAACAGCGGAATAATATTCAGATTTAACCACATACTTTTGTCAGTTATCCGAAAATCTTTAATTTTGCAAAAAATATAATAAGATTTTTTAATATAAACAGTTATTAAATAAATAGATGAAATTATGAAGAGAAAATTTGCGCCCTTAAATTCGACCTGTGTT
>JAISDK010000113.1 GCA_031264875.1 Prevotellaceae bacterium | reverse complement strand
TCGTTCGCAAACTTAAGGCTGTTATATTTTTTTTGCATTAAATCCTTTAATGGGGGACTCATTACCTCATTCTCTTAACTTGATGACATTGGTCTGGAGACTACGCCGAGCGAAGGACTTTAATCGACAGCATTAAGCCTTAAATTGACGACATTGGGTAAACGCCCAGTTTCCAATCTCCGTTACCCCTTCCGGTATATTTACGGCGGTAATGTTCATGCATTTGTAAAAAACATAGTTTCCAATCTTCGTCAGTCTGGAGGTTTGTATTTCCACCGCATGTATTTTCTCCCGTACGGAATACCAGGGTGGCAGACTGTCAAATTTATAATCCGGCATGTTGCCCTTGCCGGTAATGATAAGTGCGTTGTTGTTCAGCTTCCAGTAAAGACCGGTATTGCCTATGGTGGGTTGCGCCAGTCCGTTCAGCGCCATTGCCAGTAAGCATACCGACAGCAGGGTAGCGGGATATATTTTCCGTGTTATTCCCCGCGCTGTTTTGTCAATTTTCTGTTTCATTTCTTCTATTATTATACCACGCTCGGTAGTAAAATAGTGAGATAAAAATGTAGCGATTCTTCGCGTCTTATGACGCCGTAGGCGTCTGAGGTCGATAACCCCGAACAAGCACAGCGCAGTTCGGGGTACCGCATGTATCTTCTCCACAACTCCGCAAGGAGTTGAACTGTTTCGCAGTTCCGATAGACAGGAGGCTATTATACCCCGAACTGCGCTTCGCTTGTTCGAGGTTATCCGGATTGGACGCCTTACGGCGTCAGTCAGTACTCAGTGTACAAAATCATCCTATACGAAGCATAACATCTCACAAAATTATCCTGCGCGTAGTATAAATCCGTTATCCAATCATTTTGCTAAAACATCCATCCTGCGCTCACTTGGAACACGCGGTTGCTGTATCCCGACACTGTGATGCTGTTCATGTCCTTAAACGTTCGTACCGGCGTCAGCCCGAAGTTGTACCGGGCGTCGATCACCAGACGGTTCATCAGGATATATCTTGCTCCGGCGACAATAGCGAAATCCACCGCGGCGGTTTTGTTACTGCCTACTAATTCGTTCAGCGTGTTAAAGGATATGCCGTCGGGACTTGCCGTCAGGCTATATGAGTCATCATACAGTCCGGGCTTGGAGACGTTCACGGCAATCTGCGGCCCGGCAAGGATACCGAGGTTTCGTGTTAGCCGCACATCCGCCAGTATCGGGATATTGATATAACTCAGCTTGTCCTTATCGCCCTGTACGGAATACAGCGCCTCTGCCTGCAGGCCGAAACGGTCGGTAAAACGGTAGTTGTCGAACACTCCGATGTGGAATGACGTCCGCCTGCCTCCGGGAATCTCCACCGTATTCTGTCCCGACTTGACCGTACAGTCCGTTGTTGAAGCCAGGTTGAGTCCGGCTTTGATACCGAACCTGTTTGTCCTGCCTGCGGAAGATGATGTTTCTGCCGGCTCCAGACTCTGCATAACCAAACTGTGTACCACACCTTCCTGCGATGCCGCCCAAAACGGCATCAATACCATGCTCGCCAAAATGACAGCTAAAAATTTTCCTTTCATCCTTCTTTTGTATTATGCCCCCATGCGGGGGGTAATATTGTTATTCCTTTCATTTAAAAATTTTTGGTAATATATAGCGAAATTTTTGGTTTTTATCTGTGCGTCTTCAAATCGTCTTTCAACGCCTTCGCCGCCCGTGCGCCGCTTCGGAGTCCCCGTGTTATAACTCCGCCGGATATTTTACCGAAAGGGCCAAAATAAGCTTCCTGTTCGTCTGTTAGCAAATTTCCAACCATGATATTCTGCTTGTCGGAGTCAATATAGAAGCTTACAGCTACGATGTCGCCAATGTCGGCGATGTCATAGCTTCCGTCATCTATAAACATGTAGGCGCCAATCGTTTCGGCCAAGGGTCCCCTGATTCTATAGCCATCGGTATAGGTGTCTGTGTAGTAGCCTCCTTGATTGTAAGTATCTATCCAGCTCAGGTTTTCATAAGTAAAGCTGGTGCCACTATTGGACAAATATACAATTCTGTCTGCACTGATGCTAAACTGTTCCCATCCACCGTTATCAAAGTTGCTTTTCCATACGCCGAAGTAATCGGATCTGATGTCGTACCATTTGGCATACAGTGTAAAGCCGTCCGCTGTATCGCTGACATTGTATGGAAAACTGACTCTGTTGATCAAGTCCGCTTCCTTATACCATCCCTCGAAAGTATTGTATGTCTTTACAGGCGGGGCAGGTTCGGCAAGCGCTTCGCTTTTTACTATTCGCGTGGCATGATTGTCGTCCGCAGGCCATGCGCCCCCGTTCAGTTCCCACGACACCTCCAGTCCCACCTCTTTCCACTTTGCATAGAGTGTAAAGCCGTCCGTTACAGCGTCCGCACGGTATGGAAAACTGATTTTGCCGGCCAAATCCTCGTCCTTATACCAGCCCTCGAAAATATAGTCCGTCCTTACGGGTGCTACGGGTTCGGCAAGCGATTCGCCTTTTACTACCTGTGTGACATGATTGTCGTCCGCAGGCCATGCGCCCCCGTTCAGTTCCCACGACACCTGCAGGTAGTCGATTCCTTCGTCCCATCTGGCAACGAGGCTGATGTCGCTTTTGACCGCAGTCCGGAAATCGTAGGCGTCCGAGGCTCCTCTCAAACTCCAGAAAAGAAATATATAACCCGCTTTGGTGGGATTAACGTCAGGCTCGTCGGCTATATCGCCCGCCCTCACTTTCCGGTTATCGGGGACGGGAGTTCCGCCTCCGGTATCAAAACTGACGGTGTAATACATTTTGATTCCCAAGCCTTCTTGCGAACAGGAATCCGTACACAGTAAAATGCTTATTAAAGCAATCGTTATCAGAATTAAACTTGTTTTTTTCATCTTTTTTAGTTTAACGTCCGCTCCTTATGCAGACAAAATTTACATAATTCCATTTTTCAAATTCAGCGCCCGGACAGCACGGATTCGCAGGATTTTGCAGACATCGCAAAATTTTCAATTGTTCCCTGAACCCGTGCCATCTGTGCACCTTTTTTTCTGTACATTACGAAATTCAAAATCACACTTCATGCACGATATTGAATGTCGTTGTCAGTTCTCCGACATACTTTCCGATACCCTTGATGTACAGGGTAGCGGTACCCGGTTCCACGTTGTTTTTGTAGGACACGGTATAGTCTTCGCTGAACACAAGTTCGACAACCGTTTCCGATCCGTCCTTTTCGGTCTTGCGTATGCTAACCGCCGGAATGACGTAAAGCGGCTTACCGGTGTACTGCTGTGCTGCTATGGAAGCGATATCCGCCGGCGTGATGTCGGTTCTGGCGTGTATGCGTCCATAATGTTCGTGAACCAGAGTATTATAGTGGTTCGTCAGCACATTGAGTTCATCGACAAGGGTCACGTACGAGTCCTGTCCGTTGATGTTGATCAGCGCCGTCACGCGGTCGGTGATGTCGTGGTAGGCGCCGTCCGTTTCGCGTCGTGCCTGATTAAAAGTAATGCTCGGTTTGTGCAGCTGCTCCTGAGCGACGTCATCGACGTAGCTGCGGAACAGGGCGTTCAGGCTTGCCAGCTCGGCAATCCACGACGTAAGTCCCAGAGCCTGTACTGCAAGGATATAATCCTGGCTGTTCAGTCGCGACACCACGCTGTCGATTCCAGCTGTTTCGGCGTCATAGTCGGCTTTGGTCAGGTCGCCATAATTTTTGAGCAGGTTTAACACGTGATACGCATTGTCGCGAATCGAAGGATCGAAATGCTTTGTCTGCGAACGCACATATCCTGCCATTCCGCTAAAAGTCTGGTCACGGTCGTGATCGGCTTCTGCTTTTTTCTTCGTAAACTCGCTTTTGCGAATCCACTTGTAGATGTAACTTTCCTGCTCAAACTTGCTGTTATAGTTGCTTGTCAGGTTCGGAGTGTCGATTATCTCCTGAAATCTGTCGCATATTCCATACGACGTCTTGTGGAATTCCACATGATCCGCTATGCTGAAACGACTCAGCTCGGGTCTTCTTAATTCTAATTTCATTATCATCTCTTCATTAATTTTATGTATAAATTTTACTAATTTTTATTCCGATTCCATTTTCCGGCGATTCCGTTTTGGTCTGCAAAAGTCCCCTGCACTCTCGCGGGAGACTTTTGTGGTCTGCAAAAGTTCCCCGCAGTCCCGCGGGAGACTTTTGTGGTCTGCAAAAGTTCCCCGCAGTCCCGCGGGAGACTTTTGTGGTCTGCAAAAGTCCCCCGCAGTCCCGCGGGAGACTTTTGGTCTAAAATGTTCTGACTGCCGGAGCCTCGTCCGTCCACTGCTTCTGTCCGTCGTAACGTCCACGCTAAGCCTAACTGGGAATTTTTGCAATGCATCGCGAAATTGTTAATTGTTAATTACTAATTGTTAATTGCTAATTACCTCCCGGCAGAGTGATTATCTCAAGAAGCACATCGCATGACTGTGCTTTGTTGAAAGCCTCGACAAAGCGGTTGTTCAGATAATCGCTTTCGTCATAATTGGATTTCAGTTCTTTCAGACATGCGTCTTTCGACTTTGTCTTGAAACAGTTGCAAAATTCAACGGCGGCTTTTTTTGCCAAATCTTCGATCTCTTCGTTATCGTCGTCCGAGGAGCATCCGTTTGAGATAAATACCGATCCGGCCACAAGTATCAGGAGTAAAAAGAATTTTTTCATGACCGGCGTTTTTCGAAGTTTAACATTAACACCTTATCCGATGCCATAATTATTGCAGGGGTTCCGTCACTGCTGACATTCTTGGCAGTGATATTCCGCGCATATATTCCCCGTGCGGGGAAGGCGGACGTCAAATACAGTTTTCTATTCATATACTTTAGTTTATATACATTAATAATAAGGATACGGCAATCTGCAAGAGTATGCAGTATCCAGTTTTACCTTAAAATCTAAAATTTATGCCTGCCGAAATTCCAACAGACGACAGTGGTTCCAATGTAAAAACATCCGATTCTTTAAATTCTCCATGAAAATATGTATCCAGATTACCTGTAAGAGAGATTAAATTTGAGACATTCCACCTTATGGAGCCGCCAACTCCGACCGCTAATGCCATATTTTCGGTTTTGAATGATACATTTGAGCCTTTGATTTTTCCGGAAACAAAGCCTATTGTGGGACGGATGTCGTATTCCACTTTTTGTAAAGAGTTGGAAAAGGAAATCAGGGGGCCGATAAATCCTCCTGTAAGTCCTGTTTTGGCATCGTAATCCGTTGTATAGGAGGTAAACAGGAATGAAGCGGTGATTCCGACATTATTGCCGATCAGATATCCGGCATTAACGTTGAATTGCAATCCGTTACTCTCTATATCGGTATATTCCGCCAGCAAAGTGGATAATCCGACTCCCAGCCCGATATACCCCTTTTTCACTTTTTTACCATTTACACTGAAATACTGCGTTACAGCGGCTTTGACATTACTCACATAAAAAACGGGTACAGGTTTGTATCCTTCTGCGGTAATGCTGAGACTGTATCGCGCAATTCCGCCTATTTGCGTATCGGTAGGCTGAACACAAAGCACATAGCAGTTGTATCTCCGGTCGTAAGGGGCTATTTTAATTAAACGGCTGCGCGAATTTGGCATGTCAAATTCCAGATTTGTAATGGCGGAGTAAAATACAAGCACACCGTCTTCCGCCGTACAGCCCTGTCCTTTATAAAATGCCTGCGGGCTATTGTCGCCTTCAATAATCAGTTCTTTCAGTCTCTGCGAAAATACCGGCGCAGTACTAATTAATACAAGTAATATTATAAAACATGTTTTTTTCATAATTAATTATTTATTTTATAATTATCTATTTATTTGCAACAGGAACAAAAGGAAAATCTCCCAACCCCAAAATATCTTCCGTGGCATAATAAATGTCTTCGCCTGTTATCGGATTTTTCAACGGTTGCCAAGTTCGTACCCAGATGAGCGGGTTTGCTTCTGCATCGAAATCAATCATCAGAAACAGCCAGCCTACATCCTGATATCCGCCCGAAGCGTACCAGTCCTGTTTCAACGTAACGCCATAGACATTAGGATGTCCTTCGTGGCGAACTACTGCAATACTATCAAACTTGATGTTGAGATATGTATTGTTGTTAAAAATGCTTTCCAGCTTGTTGATATACTGCTTTTTGTTTTGAGTACTGTACAGTATTTTTTGTGTATTATTTGATACGGGAATATCGCTCCGTTTTTGCTGTTGCAGTACTTTGCCGGTAATAATCAGGGCGTCTTCGCTGTAAACACTTCTCAAAAACGGCAGATCCTTACGGTTGTATGCCGTGCGGAAATTTTCAAGAAAATTCACAACCATTTGCCTGTGCTTTATATCGCTGACTTCGGAGGCATTGTTCATAATGTCGCCATACTGGTTAATGACTTTATACAGATCGCTGACTTTGCCGGCGGCGTCAAATTCAATCGCGATATCCTGATACCTGTTCTCCTCGATTGAATCCTGTTCGAAATATACAGGGACATTTCTTACCTGATAACAGCCGTTTGGCAATTGTAAAACCCGTGCGGTAATGTCTGTTTCGGTACAGTAGAAATGGCTTGTCGCCCACAGGGTTTGAATACGTTTGATTGCATCTTTGGTAACGTTAGCCGGTAAAAGATCAAGTCCCGGCTTGTCCTGATCCCGGGCGCTGTGGATTTCTGCAAAAACTGCTTTCGCATTGGTTTGCATTATTTTCCTGAGATAGTCGGAGGCTGTCTCCACAAACAGGAACTCGGTTGTATGCTGTGCATACGTCAGGGCGCAAAATACGCAACCCAAAAAAACTGTGGCGAATCGCCGAATAAAATTATACTTTATCATATCTTATTAGTTTTTAATTATAATTATCTATTCATCTGCAAAAGGAGCAAAAGGAAAATCTCCCAAAGTGAAAATCTCTTCCGTGGAATAATCAATGTCTTCACCTGTTATCGGGTTTTTCAACGGTTGCCAGGTTCGTACCCAGATAAGAGGGTTTATTTCGTCATCGAAGTCAATCATCAAAAACATCCAGCCTACATCCTGATATCCGCCTGAAGCATACCATTCCTGTTTCAGTGTAACGCCATAGACATTAGGGTGTTCTTCGTGGCGAACTACCGCAATCTTATCAAACTTGACGTTGAGATATACATTGTTTTTAAAAATTCTTTCCAGCTTGTCGATATACTGCTTTTTGTTTTGAATGTGGTACTGTATTTTTTGTGTACCCTCCAATACGTTAGTATCGCCCTGTTTTTGCTGAATCAATACTTTGCCGGCAATAATCAAAAGGTCTTCGCTGTAAACAGCTTTCAAAAACTTCAGATCCTTACGGTTATATGCCGTGCGGAAATTTTCAAGAAAATTCACAATCATTTGTCTGTGCGCCATATCGCTGACCTCGTCGTCATTGGCCACATATATAACACACCCCTTAATGGCAATATACAGATCGCTGACCTTACCGGTGGCGTCAAATTCAATCGCTATATCCTGATGCCTGTTCTCCTCGATTGAATCCTGTTCGAAATATACAGGGACATTCCTTACCTGATAACAGCCGTTTGGCAATTGTAAAACCCGTGCGGTAATGTCTGTTTCGGTACAGTAGAAATGGCTTGTCGCCCACAAGGTATGAATACGTTTGCTCGCATCTGCGGTAACATTAGCAGGTAAAAGATTAAGTCCCGGCTTGTCCTGGTCGCAGGCGCTGTTGATTTCTACAAAAACTGCTTTCGCATTAGTTTGCATTATTTTTCTGAGATTGTCGGAGGCTGTCTCCACAAACAGGAACTCGGTTGTATTCTGTGCATACGCCTGAACGCAAAATATGCAACCCAGAAAAACCGGGGCGAATCGTAGAATAAACTTGTGCTTTATCATGTCTTATTAGTTTTTAACTGTAATTATCTATTTATCTGCAAAAGGAGCAAAAGGAAAATCTTCCAAAGTGAAAATCTCTTCCGTGGAATAATCAATGTCTTCACCTGTTATCGGGTTTTTCAACGGTTGCCAGGCGCTTACCCAGATAAGCGGGTTTTCTTCGTCATCGAAGTCAATCATCAAAAACATCCAGCCGGCATCCTGATATCCACCCGAAGCGTACCATTCCTGTTTCAGTGTAACGCCATAGACATTAGGGTGTCCTTCGTGGCGTGTTACCCCAATATTCTCAAACTTAACGCTGATATATGCATTGGTTTTAAAAATTTTTTCCAGCTTGTTGATATACTGCTTTTTATTTTGAATGTGGTACTGTATTTTTTGCGTATCCTCCGATACGGGAATATCGCTCTGTTTTTGCTGTTGCAGCGCATTGCTGTTAATAATCAAATGGGCTTCGTCGTAAACGTACCTCAAAAACGGCAGATCCTTACGGTAATATGCCGTGCGGAAATTTTCAAGAAAATTTACAATCATTTGCCTGTGCTTAATATCGCTGACATCAAAGGCATTGTTCACAATTTCCTCATAATGGTTAATGGCAATATACAGATCATTGACTTTGCCGACGGCATCAAATTCAATCACGATATCCTGATACCTGTTCTCCTTGATTGAATCCTGTTCAAAATATACAGGGACATTTCTTACCTGATAACAGCCGTTTGGCAATTGTAAAACCCGTGCAGTAATGTCTGTTTCGATACAGTAGAAATGGCTTGTCGCCCACAGGGTATGAATACGTTTGATTGCATCTTTGGTAGCGTTAGCCGGTAAAAGATCAAGCCCTGACTTGTCGCTGTCGTAGGCGCTACTGATTTCTGCAAAAACCGCTTTCGCATTGGCTTGCATTATTTTCCTGAGAGTATCGGAAGCTGTTTCCACAAACAGGAACTCGGTTGTATGCTGTGCATACGTCAGGGCACAAAATATGCAGCTAAAAATGACTGTAGCGAGCCGTCGAATAAATTTGTGCTTTATCATATCTTATTGGTTTTAATTATTTTTCTGTTGTAGATACCATAAAAAATATGTTTCACAGCTGTAATGCTGTTCGATATTTTGAATTGTTTCGCCCGACATCAAATCTTTACGCGAACCGCTGCCGACATCAAGCAATGCCGATAGAGTGCTGTCTGCGGAAAGAAATACGGCAATAATACATTTTTCAGGGTTGCCAAATCCTTCCGAACTGTTGATTTTGCCGCGTATAAGACCGTTAGCTGTTGCCACGCGCCTGACGTCTTTATATGTTTTGCAGGCAAGCAGTTTCTTTAATACGGGACTGTCGGGTTTTACAGGAGTCCGTCCCGCTCCCTGCACAAATACAGTATCCGTCTGCGGTATGGGTGATTGTGTGTGCTGTTTTTCTTCCTTCTCTTCTTTTACAGGCGGTTGTTGAACGGTAGAGTCGGGCGATAGCGTATCTTTTGTATAAACACGGTCTTTTGCTATCCACGCCAAAATTTTAATTCTGCCCATTTGCTGCAGTCTGTCGAAATGCGCGTACATCTCTATTGCCTCTAACACCTTATCCTGATTTATTGACTGATTGACGGCGTCTCGAATAATTATGCTCCTCAAACCGTCGAAAGCGCAGTCTTTAGCGCCATAAACGGTTGAATCGGAACATTCATCCCAATAATACATGCCGGACGTCTTTATTTCTTTGGCTCTTTCTTTCGGCATATAATTCTGTCCGGAAAGAAAACATGGCGCAAAAGTCATTATCAGCAAAATCGTCACTGTAAAATTGAAATTATTTATCTTTTTTTCCATGATATTTACCGAATAATGATTTTATATTTTGCTGAGGGATATTGGAGTACAGTTGCATCTCCATTGTACCCCCATTCAGCAAATCGTCCAGTGAAACCGACACATAAGCCATGTGAATACTCCAGGCATTGCGGTCGCTCAATATCAGCGTTCCCGTCAGTTTTTCCTTTTTGAGCGATTCGATACCGAAATACCGATCGTACCCGTGCGAAAAATAATCGTCGAAATCACGGCTTTCCACCGTATATTTCTCCACTGTTTTGCCGTACATCCTGTGCGTGACTTTGATTTTGCATCTGTTGCCCGCCGGCACAAGCAGTGCGTTGGAAAACGATTCGGCAATCAGCGACTTGTCGAAGGCAAGGCTGTAGGCGCTGTCCGCTTTTACGTAAAACAAATCGTTGTTGACTTGCGGAATCAGATACGAGCTTCCTCTGTCCGCATAAATCGTGTCGCGCATCAGTTTTAAATAACTGTAATCGGTCGAGGTAAGGCTACTGTTAGACACACTGCCGGCAGCCTTGTGATTTTTTAGCTGGAAGGCAAGTCGGATTTCCCTTTCCCTCTTGTCCATTCCGGTAATCAGCTCGCTGTCTGCCCTGAATTGAAAGGACAGCTCCTGACTGTCGCCGCACAAAAGTGTTATGTCGTAGTTTTTGCCGTCATAGTTTATTGTAATGCCCTGACTGCTTTTCAACAGGTTCGACAGCTGTCGCCTGTTTTTCAGCAGACTTGGCTTTACAGGCTCATTATCCAGTTTGACAGATAAACCGTTTTCGCGATAAGTGACAAGCGTTTGATTTACATCGTCCGACAGCAGCGCCGACAGCAATTCCCTTTCGAGAAAACGGACAATCACATCTTTGACTGTAGCGCTGTCGGACAAAAAGCGATAGCCGACATGTTCCAGCACGCGGTTTTCGTCCCAGCTGTAAACAATCGGCACAATGTCGCCCTGTACCATATTGCGGCACAGGACTACCGTGTCAATCGTCGCGCTGCCGGCAACCGCGCACGTTTCGGGCAGCGACATGTAAAGCTGCTGTACTGACTGCGCGTAAAATACCTGCTGAGCGTTGCCGGCGAACAAAGCCAATATCCCAAATACGGAAAGCGTTGCGATTTTTATTTTGGCTGACATGAGTCTTTCATTAAATCATACGCATTAAAGCGCTTGGGCGCAATTATCCGTTCCTTGATACTGCCGTCGCGGTTATACAGATAACCGCTGACAATATCGCCGTTACCCCACGAGCCATCGAAATAATCACCTGACTCGGCGTAGTGGTCAGGATTGTTGACGTCGTGCTTTGCTATCTGTACACGACATTTATATACCATTTTGCCGTCGCCTTCCGGAATGCCGTTTTTTAAACTGCCTGCGTATTTGCCGGTAGGATAAATCTTAGTTTTAATAGGAGGACGAGGAGTACCTCCTCCCACTTTTTCCTCAACATTTACTGTAATTTGCTGGCAATCGGAAAATATATCTCCATCTTCCCAACGACCATAATAAGTTGTTGTTTTCACAGGAGATACTTTTAAATTATTGCCTTCGCCAATGAGCGTTCCACCACAGCTTCCTGAATACCATTTGAAAATTTTACCTTTTCCACCAGAATACGATAATGTTGCGCTTTTCCCTCCAGTTATAGTTGAAGGTTCAACGCTAACTACATCCGGCTTTTCAGTAAGATAAGTAACTACTGTAATTCGCCCGCAATCGGAAACTTTATCTCCATCTTCCCAACGACCATAATAAATTGTTGTTTTCGTAGGAATTACTTTTAAATTGTTGCCTTCGCCAATAAGCGTTCCACCACAGCTTTCCGTGTACCATTTGAAAATTTTGCCTTTTCCACCGGAATACGATAATGTTACGTTTTCTCCGCTAATTGTTACAGTAATAGTATCTGCAGCGATAGGTCCCGGTTCAACGATTTCAGTATCTTTCTTTTTTTTATCCTTATTGTCATTATCCTTGTCATCATTGTCCTTACTGAGGATATAAAACAACGCGCCTGCCGCAGCAAGTATGCCAAGAATGAGAATGACAATCCATGGTGGAGGTGGAGGTGTTTTT
>JAISDK010000090.1 GCA_031264875.1 Prevotellaceae bacterium | reverse complement strand
CATGAATTATGCAGGACATATAGAAGAGTTTGCCGGAGAAATGCCTCGGAATCCGGTGTTTTTTTTAAAGCCCGAGACGGCGCTGCTTCGCAATAATCAGCCGTTTTACTATCCCGATTTCACAAAAAAACTGCATTACGAAGTCGAACTGGTTCTGCGGACAGGCAAAATGGGCAGAAGTATTCACGAACAGTTTGCTGCACGGTACATTTCCGGAATAGGACTGGGGATTGATTTTACGGCCAGAGATATACAGGAAGAATGTAAAAAAAAGGGACTGCCATGGGAGATCGCAAAAGGATTCGACTATTCGGCTCCGGTCAGTCAGTATTTCATTCCGTTTGAAGAGATTAAAGACGCAGGCAACATAAATTTCCGACTGGAACTGGACGGTAAAACGGTGCAGGAAGGCAATTCTTCCGATATGATTTTTTCCTTTAGCAGGATTATTTCCTACGTTTCCCAATTTATCACTTTAAAGATTGGCGACCTGATTTTCACCGGAACGCCACGCGGGGCAGGAAGTGTAGAAACGGGTTGTAATTTAAAAGGATATATCGGAGACAGGCTGATGCTGGACTTCGATATAGAATAGAGGCATATATTTGTATTTTGATTTAAATTAATAGTATAGTATGAGTTACAATTTACTTAAAGGCAAGCGTGGCCTTATTTTTGGAGCGCTGAACGAAAAATCCATAGGCTGGAAAATTGCGGAAAAAGCTTACGAAGAAGGGGCTTCCTTTGTTTTGACAAACACTCCCGTGTCGATGAGGCTGGGACAAATTGACGAACTTGCGGAAAAGTGCAATACAATAGTTATCCCTGCCGATGCTACAAAGTTGAACGATCTGGATGACTTGGTTGAGAAAGCGACAAGACATCTGGGCGGGAATTTCGATTTTGTGCTGCACTCCATTGGAATGTCGCCAAACGTCAGGAAAGGTCACACTTATGACGATTTAGACTATAACCTCCTGTCACAGACACTGGATATTTCGGCTATTTCTCTCCACAAAATATTGCAGATATGCCGCAAGCACGATGCTATCAACGAGTGGGGGTCGGTTGTTGCCCTGAGTTATGTAGCTGCACAGCGTACACTGTACGGGTACAACGATATGGCCGATGCAAAAGCGCTGCTGGAATCGATTGTACGCAGTTTCGGATACATATACGGGCGGGAAAAGAATATCAGAATCAACACCGTATCCCAGTCCCCGACAGCAACGACCGCCGGAAGCGGAATAATGGGTTTTGATAATCTGATGGATTTTGCCGACCGCATGTCTCCGCTTGGAAACGCTACAGCTGAAGAATGTGCAAGCTATGTAATCACTCTGTTTTCCGATCTTACGCGCAAGGTCACTATGCAAAATCTCTATCACGATGGCGGATACGCAAGTATGGGAATGAGTTTTCGAGCAATGAAGATTTATACCGAAGGACTTGAATATATGGACGTTCAAAATGACAGATCTGTTAAGGTAAAAAAATAAATTAGCGCAACTATCGTGCTATGATGTGATTATCGGGACGCAATCTCTTAAATTGATGACGTTGAGCACCGACCAATGTCGTCAGTGCGAGTATATAAAAAAACAGGAATTTTTTAATTCCTGTTTTTTTAATCAACGTTACGTGGGGTTTAATAAAGCGGTCCGTAAGTTTTACAAGCCCTGTAATCTGCACCTTCCTTATCCATACCGAATGAAGCCCATGCGGCGGGACGGAAAATATCCTTATCGTCTATATTATGCATACTCACGGGGATACGCAGCATCGAAGCCAGAGTTATCAGGTCAGCGCCCACATGTCCGCAGCAGATAGCTCCGTGGTTTGCGCCCCAGTTGTTCATCACGGAATATACATCCTTGAAGTTATCGTTGTTCGCCAGTCGCGGAGCAAACCATGTTGTTGGCCATCCTTTGTCGGTTCTGTCGTCCAGAATTTTGTGAGCGTCGGGGTCGATGTCCACAGTCCATCCCTCGGCGATTTGCAGCACGGGACCAAGACCTTTGACAAGATTGAGACGTACCATTGTACACTCCATTCCACCGAGCGACAGGAATTTTGACGAAAAGCCGCCTCCCCTGAAATATTCGCGATTTGCCGGCACCCATTTCGTTGCGTCTATGCAGGCGTGCGCTTCGGCCTCGCTGATTTCCCAGAATGGCTTCATCACCGGATTTCCATTACAGTCTTTCTGCCGGGCTGAGCCGTCGAGAGAAGCTGCGCCAGAGTTAATAAGGTGTATGATACCGTTTGCCGCTTTTCCGGTCAGTTTCTTACCCGTCACTCTTTCCACCGATTCGGGGCTCCAGTATGTTCGCACATCGGCAAATATCTGGGCAGTATTCGTGAGCAGGTGTCCGAACAGCATTGCGGTACCGTTCAGGGCGTCGTTTTCGGTAGCCAGCACGTAAGGCTGTCTTACCCCCGTCCAGTCGAAAGAGGAGTTCATAATTGCTTCGGTGAAGTCGCCGTTGGGATAAAAATCCGTCCACTGGCGCTGACCCTGGAATCCGGCAGCGATAGCGTTATGTCCCAGCGATTCCTCACCGAATCCCATTTCTTTCAGTTTCGGGTTTCCGGTCATCAGGTCGCGTACTATCAGAGTCATTTTAACAGCAAATTCCCAGTCGCTGTCCTTTCCGGCACGGTCTTTCTGCAAGTCGCTGCGGTTGCAGATGTCTTCGCTTTCCTTACAATTGGCTTTAGCCCATGCCAGCGCTCTGTCGAACTCTTCCCTGTCGTATATTCCCTCGTTCATGCGACGAATGATTTCCACTTCGTCGATGCCTTCGCACCTCATTCCGAGGTAGCTTTCAAAGAAATCGGTGTTCACAATCGAACCGGCAATGCCCATACATACGGCGCCTATCGACAGATACGATTTGCCGCGCATGACGGATACTGCCAGAGCCGCTTTTGAAAACCGCAACAGCTTTTTCCTGACGTCGCACGGTATTTCCGTATCTCCGGCATCCTGTACGTCGCGCCCGTAGATACCGAAGGCAGGAAGCCCTTTCTGTGCATGAGCAGCCAGAACGGCAGCGAGATAAACGGCTCCCGGACGTTCTGTTCCGTTGAATCCCCATACCGCTTTTACCGTGTGCGGATCCATGTCCATCGTTTCGCTTCCGTAGCACCAGCATGGAGTAACCGTGATTGTTACACCCACGTTTTCTCTTTTAAACTTTTCGGAGCATGCTGCGCTTTCGGCTACCCGACCGATTGTAGAATCGGCAATAATACACTGAACAGGTGTCCCGTCGGGATATTTCAGTGTAGATGTCAGCAATGTGGCAACGCTTTCTGCCATATTCATTGTCTGTTTCTCCAGCGATTCGCGTACGCCTCCCATACGCCCGTCAATAGTAGGTCGAATACCGATTTTTGGCCATTCTCCCTTGAATCTTTTTATTTCCATTTAATTATTTTTTAAACTATTAACAGATTTTAACCTGTTATACCATTATTTTTAATTGGAAACAAATGTACGTGAAAATTTTGGATTCCTACACAGACGGATAAAAATTCAGCAATTCGGCGAAAATTTTCCTTGGATATAACGAAAGAATATCTCTTCGTATAACCCACACGAATTTTCCCTGTATGCTTTTTAGCAACTCTGTGCTGTACCGAAATTTTGCAGGCTGCACAGGTTGAAATATGCAGCTTTTCTGATCATAAGTTCATCGTGCGTACCTTGTTCTATTATCTTTCCATCCTGAATCACGACAATACAGTCGGCGTCGCGTACGGTTGAAAGCCTGTGGGCTATAACGATGGATGTCCGGTTTTTCATCAACTTGAGCAAGGCATCCTGTACGAGCCGTTCCGATTCGCTGTCTAATGCCGATGTAGCTTCGTCCATGATTAATATCGGCGGATTGCGTAAAACGGCGCGTGCAATGGCTAAACGCTGGCGTTGCCCTCCCGACAGCCTGTTACCCCTGTCTCCGATCATAGTGTTGTATCCGTCCTCCAGCTTGACAATAAACTCGTGAGCATTTGCTATTTCCGCTGCTTTATAAACGTTTTCCTTCGTTGCGTCTTCCCATCCAAAGGCAATATTGTTGAAAACGGTGTCATTGAACAGTATTGATTCCTGGCTGACAATTCCCATAAGGCTGACAAGTTCTTTCGGCTGATAGTCTTTGATATTGATACCGTCCAGCTTGAGTTCTCCGCCCGTGACATCGTAGAAGCGCGGGATTAAATCAGCCATAGTCGATTTTCCGGCTCCGGAATGTCCCACCAAAGCGCATGTTGTTCCTTTTGGAACGGTTAGGTTCACGTTGCGAATGACTTCGCCGTTTTTTTCGGAATAGTGGAACGATACATTGTCAAATTCGATTTTATCCTTAAATTCATTGATCGATAGCGGATTTTCGCTTTTCATCATGCTGATCGGATAATCCAGTACCTCGAAAATTCTTTTGGCCGACGCCATTCCTTTCTGAATTGAGGTAAAAGAGCGCGTGAGTTCTTTTACCGGTACAAGAATATTGTAGTACAGTGCAATATACACGATGAATTTGGAGGCGCTCATGTCTAAGCTTCCGCCCAGCACCAGCAGTCCTCCGAAATACACTATGGCGAGCACAATGATTACGCCAAGAAATTCGGACATCGGCGAGGCCATTTCCTGACGGTTGGCTACCTGTTTCGACGATTTCCTGTAGTTTTCGTTTGCCTTTTCGAATTTATTGGCTACATATTTTTGAGCATTAAATGCTTTGATTATCCTCATTCCCGAAATGGTTTCCTCTATGATGCTCATTATGTCGGCCTGGTGTTTCTGGGCTATTCCAGCGTCACGTTTCAGTTTTCTCGCCAGCCTGCCAATGAAAAAAGCCGACAGGGGGGCTGCAATTAACGAGAATATGGTGAGCTGGTACGACATCCAGAATAACACTGCCATGTTGCCCGCAATCATTATCGGTTCTTTGAAAACCACTTGAAACGAACTGACTACGCTGTTTTGCACTTCTCCAATATCGTTGGAAAGCGTGGACATGAGGTCGCCTTTCCGTTTTTCGTTGAAATAGGCTACATGCAGTCTGGTTATTTTGTTGAAAACGGCTTTCCGCATGTTTTTCAAAACATGGACGCGCATCGACACCAGGGTGCGCTGTGCAAGATATTTAAACAGGTTGGCAAAAAGCGAGGCAACCATGACCGAACTGCAAACTATGACGAGGGTACCGTTTGTTCCCCACAAGTCATTTATCCTGTACAGGAAATTGTAAAAGACGTTTTTGAAATATTTTGCATCGGTCAGGGAAAATTCGAGATTTTCGACATACGTCAAGCTTTTCTGTTCAAATATGACTTCCAGCACCGGCAATATCAGTACGAAATTCAATATGCCGAAAATCGTTCCCGGAATTATAAATGCCGTGTAACTCGGCAAAAAGCGACTGTATGGTTTTGCAAACGATATTACTCGCAGAAACAGGTTTCTATTCATTTTATTTATGTAAACAGTTTTTTTTAGATGCTATTTAATTTCTTCGTAGTCCACGTATTCACCTACATTGTCTTTTATTTTTTTGTCCCGTGCAGGCTGTTTGTCTATGTGTACATCTCCTCGTTTTCCGGTTTTAGGTTGAGTTTTCTGTCTATTGGCCTGTCCATTAATATTGAAAAAATTCCTGGCAAAGTATCCCATAATCATTCTGAAAAACCATGACAGGATAATCAATATCAGTATAAATACAAGTAAAAATTTCATTTAATGTCTATTAATATAATGTAATACAATAAAATAACACCGAATTGCCATGCCAAAACCGGGCATAAATTCGGCTCAAAGGTAATCAAATTTTACTGTACGGCGGTAAACTTTCTACGGATGCCTTGCCGAGGCAAAATACAGGGCTGACAGCAGGGTAAATACGTATGCCTGAATGAATGACACCAGCACGTCCAAAATCATCATAAATATCGAGAATACGATTGCTATCACTGAAATACCACTGTCGATGAGCGGGCCTAACGAGCTGAATACGAATATCAATCCCAAAAGAACTGTAACAACCATGTGTCCCGAAAGGATGTTTGCAAACAGACGTATTACCAGCGCTATGGGTCCGGTAAAAATCGAAATTATTTCTACCAGCGGCATCAGTGGAAAAGGCGCTTTCAGGAACAGCGGAACTCCGGGAGTCCATAGCTTGTGATGCCAGTATTCTTTTGTTGTGCTTATCATTGTGACAAAAAAGGTACACAATGCCAGAGCTGCCGTCACATTTATATTTCCGGTGACATTTGCTCCGAAAGGAAATATCGGAATCAGTCCCGTCAGGTTGAGCGTGAGTATGAGAAAAAACATGGTCAGCAGGAAATTTATATATTTCTCATAACCTTTGCCTATAGCCGCTTTTGCTATATCTTCGGTGACGAACAGTATCACCGGTTCCAGCATCGCCTGCAATCCCTTTGGGGTACGCAACGGATCGCGAGCGTATCTTTTCCGTATGGATATGAAGATTATACACAGGAAGATAACCGTCAGCAAAATGGTAAATACATTTTTGGTAATGGATAAATCGACCGGACGATATTCCGAACCGTCGGAAAGGGTTTCCACAATCTGTCCCGAATATTTTCCTTCTTCTGCTATGTGAAATCCCTTATAGCTGTCATGCTTATGATGAAATTTCGATGACATGAAAAAGAACCATTTCCCTTCGCTGTTGCGCACTATAACCGGCAAAGGCACAGATATATGATGTTTACCTACATCTGTGATGTGAAATTCGTAATCGTTGGCTATGTGTCCGAATATGAAATCCTTCATCTGGAAGGAGCTATTATCGTGTTCCTGTGCTGATTCGTTATCCCGCGCTTCGAGATTTACCGAAAAAAACACTAATAATAATATGGCTGCAATATGTCTCATCTCTAACTTTGTTTTCCCGACACTAATTTTGTCATTTTATTGAAACAGCGTATTTCAAATATCATTAAAAAAATGTAAAATACGAAAAATGTGATTATAAAAAATAAGGCATTCATCCTGTCGTGAAGCACTATAAACAAAATGAGCGCTAAAGACAGTATCATCTTTATGGCAATATTCATATAAAATAATAATATTCGTTTGCTTTCGGATATGTCCGGGATTTTTTTCAATATGAAATAGAAAATCATGCCTAATACAATCATGCCTGCGGGTATCACAGGATATGAATTGAAACGATATTCCGTGAAGATTTCAAACAATGCCCATCCCCCGACAGACGGTAACAACATCCACAGTATCAGTTCAAAAATATATGTTCTAAACTTTAACATCCTAAAAATATTAGCCCGCAAAGGTAATTCTTATTCCGGATTATCAAAAAATAAAGCGATTTGCTTCATGGGCGACGCATTTAAATTAGTAACTCATGTTACGCAGCATGTTTAGTTTTCTAATATAAAATCTGATGGTTTTTATTCTTCATTATCTTCGTCGTAATCGTAATCTTCTTCATCGATTACAGTATCAGACATTTTTGCTTCAATATCGTCGTCGAGTTTTTCAAAAAACTGCCCCGGCGCGTCACCCTTGCTTTGGGCGACCGCCGGATAGGAAACTCTTGGCTGTCGTTCGGTTTCTCCCAGAAATTCGATGGACAGCGAACGGTTGTTAAAAAAGTCAAAAGTATAGAGCAGTTTCTCCATTCCTCTGCTGTTCAAATCTTCCAGAGTCACCGTATCCATAGCTCCATTTCCCGTATCAAACAGTGAGTAGCTTTCCATCTTTTCGCCATCCCCATTAAGCAAAAAGAAGACGCTCTGTTGAGAATCATCGAAATCCAGTTCGGATACAATAAATCTTTTAAAGTCATACAGCGAATATTCCGAAGGGACGTGATATTCCCTGATGAAACTCCTGCAGTTGTTTATTTTCAATATAAATGAGTAAATCATAAAGTTATAATTATAAAGTTTATAATATTTCGATTGTATTTTATGCAAACAGATCTATTTTTAATCTATATTTCTCGATGTTGAGGCGTTTACAAACAGCACATCTCCTGTTCCGCCAAAATCGTCGAAGAATGTAAGCGGTTCATGTTTAATAATTTCTTCCCTGAAGCCGATTATCGTCAGCCCCGCATATTTGGAATGTTCCGCAACGATTTCGCCCAGCGTCTGATTTTCGACAAACGTCACTATTTCGATATTGGTGTGCGTAACAGGCAGGCGTCCGGCGGCGATTTGTTTTTCGATACTTTTCTTTGTTTCCTCTTTTTTTTCTGCCGGACTGATTTTGAGTATTTTGATATAGCTTTTACTCCAGTCGGGATGCGAGAGGATGATATAACCCAGCATAATCATCAGATTGGTGTTTTTTTCATCGATAGACCTGATCCAGACATGGATTCCGTTCCTGTACCTGACAGGGAAACTTGAACTTCCCAGAATACAAATGTCAAAGTCGCCGGACTTCACCAGATTTACATTGTCCAGAATCCGGGTCAGTTCATCGGGTTTGTTTTTATCAAATTCAAATATCACCATATTATTTTCCATTCCCGAAATCGAAGGCGACTGGATAATCTGGGCAATAGCCGAGGTATAGGAGGGTGAAATCATTGTATCGATGTAAAGGGAATTTCCACGCTCTTTCTGCTCGATAAGCTGAGCAAGTATTTTTCTTGATTCCAGATATGTCTGTTTGCTGTAATATCCCTCGATATAATGGAAATAGGTACCGAATCCGTGCTTGTGGCTAATCCACTTCATCAGCTCCAGCACTTTTTCACGCTCGAAAGAATTTTGGGAAATACAGATTGCCGCAGGACGCCATTCCTCGTCGTCCATTCCCGAACGTTTTTTCTGCATATATACCTGCAGCCGTCTGTTCAATTGAAAAATTGAGCCTTTGAATATATTGACAAGACCTTTCTGATCCTTGTTATAATGTTCCACAATCAGGTACAGAACAACGGTAGCGGCATACGCCAGAACCGTATATAGCGGATCGATCATGAACATTACCCATACCGAAAGCAAAAAGCCTCCTAACGATATATACCATTTGGATTTGAAACGGGGACGATACGACGGCGGCGAACCGAAATGGTTGAGAAACGAAATCAGGCACAGCGAGCCGTAGGTGATCAGGAAAAACATGGATATAATTCCGGCAACAGCATTTACATTTCCCATGATTACAAACACAAGGGCTATCACAAATGTTACAATACAGGAATTTACCGGTTCCTGAGTTTTACCTTTTCCATGGGCAAGAAATATGTTGATTCGCCTTACCGGAAAGCTTTTGTCAAGCGCTATTGCCTGAAGGGTACGGGGCGCCACTATGATTGAGCCTATTGCCGACGAAAATGTACACGATGCAAGTCCTATGGGAATAATCACTGCTCCCCAGACTGCAATTTTCGACATGACAAGCTGGTTGGCTATCAGCTCGTCGGCAGGAGCGGAGACAGCCAGCTTCCACACTACCAGCACATATACTATCAGTCCCGTAAGAGTTCCAGCCATTGTGCCCAGCGGAATCGACCTGCCCGGATTTTGCAGTTCCCCGCTCAGTCCCACTCCCGCAGTGATGCCCGTGAAAGCAGGAAAGCAGATTGCAAATATTACAAAAAACGAATCCTTGTTCAAAAACCTTAAATTGTCGATAACAGAAGTTTCGGAATCGCCTTCGGTAATGGGATCGCCGATGAAAAAGAACAGCAGCGACAGCACGAGAATAACATTCACGATGTAAAGCAGCTTCATTCCTATGCCCGTTCCCTTCTTCATTATAATATACGACAGGAAACAAAGCGCCGGCACGCTGACGGCCTGTCGCGGAAGCTCGAACCCCATGCTGTGCTGCCACCAGTTGAACATGGGTTCAAAGGCTTCGGTAAATGCAATAATGTAGAAGGCAACGCTGACGGCCTGCGAAACATACAGCGCTATTCCTATCGTTGAGCCGATTTTCAAGCCGAATGAGCGGGAAATAATAAAATATTCGCCGCCGCCTTCGACCCGCGTGTTTGTAGAAATTTCAGATATGGCAAGAGCCGTAGGAATCGTTATCGCATGTCCGAGTATGATTATGAAAATCACGCCGAAAAAACCCAACATTCCCGTTGCATAGCCGAAGCGCAGAAACAGTATGGCGCCGAGTATGGTCGATATGGCGGTAAAATAAACCGGCGCTACGCCCCAGCCGGCATTTTTATTATATACATCATTATTTTCCATAGTTTTCTATCACAGCCATTTTTCCTGTTTATACCATCTTACCGACTCTCCGGTACCTCTGTCAAGGTCATAGTCGGCTTTAAAGCCGAAATCGTCCTGAACAGGCTTAACTTCGCATTTCCAGTTCATCACCCTTAGGATCCTGTACTTGTCCCTGTTAAGAGTAGGCGTATGCCCGAACCATCCGCAGACAGTATCCAGAAAATATGCAATCAGCTTCACCAGAAACAGGGGAACGCGAAGGTTCAGCGTATGTTTGCGTCCGAGATGTTTTTTAACCGTTTCCGCATATTCCCTGTCCGTGTATTCCCTGCCGTCGGTAACAAAGTAACCCTTTTGCACAACACTGCTTCTACATGCCATAAACGCCAGCTTTACCAGATCGCGAACATAAATAAAAGTGAGATACTGAGTCCTGAAACCCATAGCCGGCGTTATGCCGCGGGAAACTGTTTTGTCGAAAACAAAATAATCCTTTTCCCTGGGACCATATACTCCGGTCGGTCTCAAAAAAATATACGGGAACTCTGACAGCGATGCAATATACTGTTCCGCTTTAAGTTTGCTTGCCCCGTACAGCGTATCCGGTTTTGGTTCGTCGGACAGCATTATCGGCCGTCCGCTTTTGGAATCGCCGGGTCCCCATGCCGACAAGCTGCTTATATATATAAATTTATCCGGAACAGACCCGGATTCGATTAACGCATCCACAAGATTTTTTGTATATCCGAAGTTTACCCTGTCGAAATCGCTCATGTTACGACATTTGGTCACTCCCATTCCGTGTATCACATAGTCGAACCGGCCAATACTGTTTTTAAACTCCGAGAGTTGCTCCACAAGCAGTTTTTTATCACTGTATTTGAAATCCACGAATTTTATTCTTTCGTCTTTCAAATACTGCCTGCTGCTCGTAGCCCTTACTCCGGCATAAGTGTCAAATCCCTGTCTGAGCGATTCTTCCACCAAAAAACTCCCAATAAATCCTGCCGCTCCTGTAATTAAAACTTTCATATATATTATAATAAAATTCAGGCACAAATTTAAATGAAATTTTCGTAGTAGAACAAAACATTTCTTATTTGGGTGTCTTACAAAATGTCGCACCGGATGTGATTTTTAGCATACAGATAATACAGGTTGAATAGATGAACGCTGATTAATGTATAACTCAGGTTACTTGTATTCGCCCAATGTCGTCAATTTAAGCCATACTATTGTATAAGTCTTAAGGACTTTAAAGACTTTAAACTCCTTAAGACTTATAGGCAATAGCCCTGAAATGGCATGAAATAACCCTCGCTCGGCGTAGTCTTCAGACTACGCCGAGCGAAGGTTTCAGTAAATATTCCGGTATATGGCAATGACTTCTGTATTGATTTTTCGTTATCTTTGCAACCGAAAATAATCATATTAAAATTCAATAATGATGAAAGTTATAATGAAAAAAACGGTATTGTTACTACTGTTCGGTTTTGCGGGAACGGGTTCGTTATGCGCCCAAAAGTTAACGGTCAAAGTGCATAACATTCATCCTGTTTCGGGAAATTTGATGGTTGGCGTATTCAACACAGAACGCGGTTTCCCCGACGTTTATTACAGGGGTGTCAAAGTTCAAATTGCCGATACGGTGATGACGGTTACGTTTACCGATTTACCTGAAGGGAAATATGCTGTCTCGGCATATCAGGACATAAATAAAAACGGACTGCTGGACAAAAGCATCTTTGGTGTCCCGAAAGAAAAATACGGTTTCAGCAACAGGGACAATAAACCTGATTATAAAAAAAGCGTTTTTGACTTTAATCGCGATTTAACCGTAAATATCACATTGAAATAAAGTAACCGGCGAGGCTAAAAGAATTGAAATTGCCCGTAGGGCATCCATATCAATAGAAAAAAAAATCTTCTCCTCCCTCGCTCGGCGTAGTCTCCAGACTACGTCGTGTTAAAAGCAAGGCTCTGCCTTGCAAAGCCCAAAAACAAACGTAGAGACGTGGCGCGCCACGTCTCTACTATTCAG